>JAYTAO010000543.1:0-2715 GCA_043737435.1 Rhodanobacteraceae bacterium
CGCGCGCAGGATCTCCGAGTGTAAAAACTGCGTATAAAAGATGGCCAGCGTGCCTAACACCACACCGATCACCAGCGCCAGGGTAAAGCTAGTCAACGCCCCGCGAGCGTATATGCTGACGGCTGAGGGCTTGAATCCGGCTGCAAAGTCAATCTGCAGAATATCGCGCAGGGTTACCGAATTTTTCCGGTGGTAATTCCAAACTACAAGACAAACCAAAGCACCCGCTAAGCCATAGCCCAGGGTCATTGCAAAAGGCGCGGCATCGGCACCGAGCATAAAGAAAAACGGAATGCTCAATGCAATGCCAAGCTCTTGCATACCCAAGATTGCCAACACGCTGCTTAGAATTGTTGGTGGACGCACTTCTGGCTGCGATTCGGGGTCGAACAAGTACGGTAAACGTGAGCGAAATGATTGCCAAAGCGCACCGGCTAACACCCAATTAAGCGCCAAACCCAACAGCGCTGCTTGCCAATTGCCCATAAATAGGCCGGTGCCAAACGCCAAATTGCCTAAGCCCGCTGCCCAAATGGTTTCGCGCGGCAGCGGTTCGGGTTCGCCAGAACTAGCCGGTGAACGAATTAAAGTCACCGCTTTTTCAACCACGCTCAAACCAAACAGCGGCCACAGCAGCACGATGCCAAACAGCTGGAGCCTATCGGCCGGGAACACCAACATCAAGCCAAATAAAGCGCTCATCACGATGACACTGATCACCGCGAACAGCACCCGCACTTTCAAGCGCAATGTGTCTTCCAAGGAGCGTGGCCAACTTAAGGTTAGGCCCAGCGCGGGTGCTTCGCTAATCATTGCGCGGGGGCCGGCGACAAACAGCATATAGCCACCGAAAATCACCGCCAAGCCCGCCGCGCGATGCCAATTCATATCGAAATCGCGCAGCATGTTGTTGAAGTTCAGCGCTTGCACGGCGATTAATATGCAAGGCACCAACACGATTTGAATTAACGCGCTGCGATCGCGACGCAGCCAGAGCAGCTCTTTGCGCAAGAGCGGATCACGCCACCAGCGGTTACCGCTGGCGTCGGCAAACGCGGATGTGGACTGCACTATTTCCGGCGCACCAAAGCCAGATTCCAAACCCTTGGCCGCCGCCCAGCGCATCACGCTAATGCCCAACACTGTCAAGCCACCGGCCAATGTCAAATTCGCCGCGAACGCACGCAGCCAGTGCAGCGGGGTATCAGCCTGAACCAGCCAAGCCGCGCTAGGCACGTATTTCAGCGTCGGGTAAAGCACTTGCACCAGCCAGAGGCCAAGTTTTGGTGCCTGCACCAACAATAGCGGCAAAAACAAAAAAATCATCCCCAAACCGGAAAGCATCACGAAGAATGCACCCCGATTGCGCGGGGCGATGCGCAGCATAATCAGCACTTCATTGGCTTTGGCGCAAACGGCAGCGGCAAGCACCAGCGGAACTCCTAATGGCAATGCGCAAAGTGTGACAAGAAAAGAACCACTGGCCATTCCCGCCACACCCGCAATCACCAGCGGTGCAGCCCAGTAAAAGGGATTGCTCATCACCGGGGAGATCGCTTCGGCGGTGAATACCGCGCTCTGCGGTATCGGTAGGCTTAAAAAATATTCCCACATCGGATGCCTGCGCCGCGTGGTGTCTAGCTCCATGCCGTCACTCTGCAATACCAAAGAAAGCCACCACATCGCCAGCATAAGCGCCAAAAGACTGCACGCCGCCGGAATATCAAACAGTTCTTTGCTTTCGACAAAGCCGCCGCTGCCGAATTTGTCGAAGTGCTTTTTAACCTCGGCTAGCGCCACACTAGAGTCGGAATTTTTGCGCACTGACCAGGGTTCGGCAAAGTATCGATCATGCGCGATGTCGTACAGCACGTATTCGCCCGCAGCCTCCAGCGATTCTGACGAATACGCGTCATCACGACTCCCATGCGCTGCCAGTCTATCAAGCTGCTCGCTATTCACAAAATACTGATTGCGCTTCTCGGCAGCTACTTCCTGTACCAGGGTCGCGCCACGCGTAAAAATAAAAGCACTGCCGAGCGCAAACAACATTGCGCCTAGGAAAGCCAACACCGTCAAAGTGCTGCTAGAACTTTGTCGCTTGGGATTGCGCGTTTTCATTGCCGCCAGAGTCCGCGCTTTGGCACGTACGCGCGCTGCCTTCAACAAGGTCCAAACGATCCTTGCCCAAGCTAAGCTCACCGCTGCAGCCTGTCCTGAGCCGCCTTGAGTACGCGCGCGCGCATCGCTTCCGCTGGGCTCAGTGTCGGCGGCTGGGTGTAAGCCAAAAACGCCTGCTCTAAGCTAGCCTGAGCATCCAGCGCGGCAGCCGCGCGCCTGGGTGCTGCGGCGGCAATTTGCGCCAATTCACCCTGCGCCACCACTTTTCCGTGGTGAATGATCGCCGCGTGACTGCACAGCGCCTCTACCTGTGGCAATAGATGCGTTGAGAACACCACGGTCACACCTGCGCTGAGCTGTTCGCGCATCAGCGCATAAAATAATGCCGTACTTTCGACATCTAGACCGTTCGTGGGTTCGTCTAGCACCAATAATTTTGGCTGATGCAAAATGGCCAGCAGCAGGCCCAGCTTTTTCTTCATGCCACGCGAATCATCGTCGGCAAATTTGCCTAAGGCCTCCAGCATTTGCATGCGATCAATCAAGGGCTGCAGACGGCGAAAGCTACTTAGCGCATCCAAACCATGCAAAGTC
>JAYTAO010000544.1:0-2713 GCA_043737435.1 Rhodanobacteraceae bacterium
TATCAAAAACCACGATACGGCCTAGTTTTGGACTGACGCGCTGGTTCCAGTGCAGGAACTCGGTCTCACCGCCCAGCTCAACTTCGTTGAGGTAGCAAAAAATCGTGCGCACGCGTTGGCCGGGGGTGTTTGGCCCGATCAGATTGCTATCGTGCAGGTAGTCGCGATGCGGTTTGTACTCTTGGCCGTTGCCGTAATGCAGCAGCCCCAAGTCTTCTGCGTGCAGTAATCCCATGCCTGTGGGTTGGATCAACGCGCGCTCAATGAGCCGGATCGTCAAATTTCCGTGGTTAGTGGGAATGATCGTTGCTTGGTTGGTGCGAAATGGCAATCGAACGGTAGGGCCACCGTTCGGATCGCGCACCAGCGCTGGCCGTAAGTTAGGGCGGGCGACTAGCGTTAAATAATTCGTCTGCAGTGCAGTTAATACGCCATCAACCGTACGCGCGGGTTTACCCAATACTGGCTCCGGCAATTCGGGTGTGCGGGCAAGCTTTTGTTCTAGCTCCCCGATTAAATTATCAGGCGCAAAGCTGACCGTGCCTTTGAGGGATTTCAACAACTCACTACTGAATCGATCACCGGCTACAGAGGCTTTCGCAAGTGCTGCCGCACTGCCGGTATTAATGCCTAATGCACAAAGTGCACGCGTATTGCCGCCATGCACCGCTTGCGCCAAGTGTTGAAAGAACGCGCCGGGCAAGCGCGGCTCGGGGTCTGACAATGCCAAAAGTGCGAGCCAGTAATGCGCGTCGCTACTTTGCAGACGCGCGGCGCGGTCGAAGTGCTCAGTCGCGGCGAGCACATCCACATCGCCCGCCAAACCCTGCAGCGCGATGATTCCCAGCTCAACTTCGGCCTGTCTATTGCCCGCGAGCGCTGCGCGTTCAAACAACTTACGAGCGCGGCTGAAAGTGCCTAAATGTGCGGCTTCTTTCGCGCGAACAAAGTCGCCAGAGCCTTGATTACCAGCACCTTGATCATCAGACATTTAGCGGCTCCAAAATAGGCAACGCGAAAAATCGACGTGCGTTTTCGCTGCTAATGCGCGCGACATGGCTTGGCTCTTGGCCGCGTGCTTGCGCCACTGCGGCCAGCACCACGGGCAAAAATTCCGGCGCATTACGACGGTCTTTCGGTGTGGGTTTAATGGAACGTGGCAGTAAATAGGGCGCATCGGTTTCTAGCATTAGGCGATCATCTGGAATATCCCGCACCGCTTCGATTAAATGCCCGCCGCGCCGCTCATCACAGATCCAACCCGTGATGCCAATGTAGCAATCTAGTGCCAGATAATCGTTTAACGCTTGGTGCGTGTCGGTAAAACAATGCACAACCGCGTTGCAAAGCTGCGCCCGATGCGCTCTGAGAATCGCCAAAAAATCTTGATGCGCATCGCGTTGATGCAAAAAAACCGGTTTTTTTGCATTAATCGCCAAGACGAGTTGCCGCTCGAAAGCAAACTGTTGCGCATCTACTGGCGAAAAATTGCGGTTGTAGTCCAAACCACACTCGCCACCCGCTTTCACGACTTCGTTACTAAGTAAGTCAGCTAACAATTCCTCGGTAAAGCCGTCATATTCGCTGGCGTGATGCGGGTGCACGCCGGCGGTGGCATAAAGAAATCCTGGATGCGCTTGCGCCAGTTGCATGGCCGCCACGCTGCCTTCGTTGCTGGCACCGGTGACGATGATTTGGCGCACGCCCTGCGCCCGTGCGCGTGCAAGTACGCTGCTCAGGTCGTTAGCAAAACTGGTGTGGCTTAAATTAGCGCCGATATCAATGAGTGAATGCATGGGTTTAGCCACGAAATACCGAAATTGTGCGACCACTTTCAGTCTTAGCTTGGCTAATTGGCGTCCGCTTTTCCCATTTCACAGGTTTTGCGCGCTGATCGAAAATCATTAGGAAACCCTCCACTTCAGCATCAATGCCCTTTGCCGACTTTAATCCGCTGGCACTTTGGCAGATCAGTGCTAAGTCGATTAAGTAATCGTAATGCAGGCCGGCGATATTGGGCTCAGCCGTATTAACGTGCTTTTCGCGAATGCGTTCGACCGGCACAGGCGCTGCTAACTGATTTGACATAGCTTTCCCAAGCGTAATTGCCGGAACCTGCCGCTCCTGGCTTGCCGCACTCTGGAAGCCTAACTTATTAGACCGCAATTGCACTTGCAAAAGCACGGGCTGGGCCGCAGCTTATCGCTAGAACATTCGATTTATCTGGGAACTTTTGTGCGACTTGTCCCACAATAGTTTAGAAATCCCCAACCACGCTTCGGCAATAACGCGGAGTTAACACGCGATTGTGGTGCCGAATGGTAATAACGCTTCGACAAAGGTTTTATGGATACCGCTGCGATGAATGCAACAGTTGCGCGCTTACACCCCAACCCGGTTAGCAACACGGTTCAAAATTTAGCGAAGCAACATTTCAGTACTGGAAAACTAGACCCGCAGCTGCTCAAACGCAGCGCCAAAAATGTGATCGAAACCGAATCGCGGGCGATTTACGCGATGTTGGATCGCATTGATGGTGCGTTTATCGCCGCGTGCGAGATGATCGTCGCCTGCACCGGGCGAGTCGTGGTAACGGGCATGGGTAAAAGTGGTCACATCGCCCGCAAAATTGCTGCGACTTTTGCCTCCACCGGCACGCCCGCATTCTTTATGCATCCAGCGGAAGCTAGTCACGGTGATTTGGGCATGATCA
>JAYTAO010000545.1:0-2709 GCA_043737435.1 Rhodanobacteraceae bacterium
CACTTCAAAACGCCGATTATTGAGTTTGGTGCCGTGCACGCTGATGGTAAGGCGATTCGCGCGGCAACCCCAGGGCAAGTTTTGACCGGCGCAACGCAGCTTTGGGCTTTAGGCATCAAAGGCGCAGGTGTTGTGATCGCCGGCGAAGATACCGGCTACGCATGGCAGCATCCGGCGTTGCTTGCAAGCTATCGCGGCTGGAACGGCAGCTTGGCTAATCACAACTACAACTGGTACGACGGCATCGCCGATAACAGCTTAGGGACGGGTGGCAGCTGCGGCATTAATAGCGTGCAACCTTGTGACGATAATAGCCACGGAACCCATACCATGGGCACGATGGTAGGCGACGATGGCGCGGCAGAACAAATCGGCGCAGCCCCGGAAGCAAAATGGATTGGCTGCCGGAATATGAATCAAGGCGATGGTCGCCCATCGACCTATTTGCGCTGCATGCAGTGGATGTTGGCACCGACTGATTTAACCGGCGCGAATCCAGATATCAGTAAAACCCCTCACGTCATTAATAACTCGTGGGGCTGCCCTCCTTCGGAAACCTGCACGGTGCCAGATGTTTTGCAGGCGGGGGTTGCGAATCTTCGCGCGGCCGGGATTTTGTTCGTTGCCGCCGCCGGAAATAGTGGCAGTGACGGTTGCGGCACGGTGCGGGACCCGCCAGCAATCTATCCAGAAACGTTTACCGTCGGCAATATCACTTTGCAGTCAACGATGAATTCCGGCTCTAGCCGCGGGCCGGTAACCGTGGATGGCAGCAATCGTCGCAAGCCCGATGTATCTGCCCCCGGCACCTCGATTCGCTCTAGCATTCCGCCCGCAAGCTACGCAAGCTTTACCGGAACTAGTATGGCGTCACCCCATGTTGCCGGCGCTGCAGCCTTATTAATGAGCGCGTTTCCAGCGTTAAAGCGCAATCCTGACGCGGTCGAAGAATTACTTGAACGCACCGCTGTTCCGATTACTCTGACACTCACCTGCGGCGGCATTGGCACCAACACCTGGCCGAATAATATCGCGGGCTTTGGCCGCATTGATGTGTATGCGGCCTATCAAGCGCAACTCGCGGCGCAGGAAGGCTTTCGCAACGGCTTTGAGTAGCCTGCTTTTGCACAGCGCGGAAAACTCAGCCGCGCTTGTGATCTGCCGCAAACTCCACCGCACGCCACAAAAGTGCGGCCTTATCTAACACGCCATTGACGTAGGTATGCCCGCCTTCGGCGCCAAAATCTTTTGCCAAATCAATAGCTTCATTCAAGACCACGCGATACGGCACATCCGGCCTGGAGCGCAGCTCGTAGCCCGCAAGGCGTAGTACCGCGCGCTCAATCGGATCGACTTGCTCGATCGGGCGATCTAGCAGCGGCTGTAGGCCAGCGTCCAACTCGTCTTTTTCGCGCTCGACGCCGTTTAATAAATCACGAAAATAGTCTTTGTCGGCGATCGACATGTCTTGTTCTTCAAAAAATTGCGCGGCGATTGTCTGCGCCGATTGCCCGGTGATTTGCCACTGATACAGTGCTTGTAAAGCGCGGCGGCGGGAGCGCGCGCGCTCGGTGAACTGTGTGCCGACTTTGCGTGGATGCACTTTGCCGTGGCTGTCTTTTGTGTCTTTTACCGAACTCATTGCATTGCCTTGATTTTAGTCGCGATCGCCGCCGCAAGATTTATTTGTTCCAACACCGCAAGCGCTGCTTCACTGCCTTTGTTGCCGGCTTTGCTGCCCGCACGGGCCAACGCTTGATCCAGGTTGTCGACCGTCAAAATACCGAAACCAATCGGAATTTTATGCTCCAGACTAACGCTCATCAAGGCGGAATTGCTGGCACCAGCGACGTAATCAAAGTGTGCGGTTTCGCCGCGAATCACGCAGCCTAGCGCAACTATACCCGCGAACTTGCCGCTGCCAGCCAGCAACTTCGCCGCATGCGCGATTTCATAGGCGCCTGGCACCCGCACCAGAAGCAGCTGCTGAGCGCTCATGCCGTGACGAATTAATGTGTCCCAGGCACCCGCGATGAGCTCTTTGACGATCAGCTCGTTAAAGCGCGATGCGACCAGCGCGATGCGAGCGGCATTTTCTGGAGCGGTCAAATTGCCTTGCAAAATTTCAATCACGTCTGTTTTCCATATTTGAATTTTCTAGATTTATAAGTATGGCTTTCCGCAGAATCAAAGCGGCACTTGCTCGACCACGACTAAACCAAAACCACTTAGGCCACTGAATATTCGCGGTTTACCTAATACGCGAAGTTTACACGCGCCTAAATCCGCCAATATCTGTGCGCCCAAGCCGTGCGTGCGCCATTGATTTGACGTTTCCTGCACGCCGGTTTGCAGCTGCGCCAATTGCGCTTGCGCGCTTAGATTGCTTTGCAACAGCACCGCAATACCAGCACCCGCAGCAGCAATTGCCGTTAACGCCGGGCGCAAGGGCGCGGTCAGTTCCGGCGATATCACGGTCAGCACATCGCTCAATACATCTTTGACGTGCACGCGCACCAACACCGGGGTTTCGGGGTGCACCGGGCCTTTTACCAGCGCGTAATGCAGCTGTTGCGTCAATAGATCGCGATAAGCCAATAAGCGAAACGCACCGAATTCAGTGTTGACTGGGTGATCCCAGATTCGCTCAATCGTCTTTTCGGTTTCCAAGCGAAAGCGAATCAAATCTGCAATCGTGCCCATTTTCAA
>JAYTAO010000546.1:0-2702 GCA_043737435.1 Rhodanobacteraceae bacterium
TTGCGCTGCGATAACGCGATAGGCATCGCGAAACGCCATACCACCGGCGACCAGTTGATAGGCCGCCTCGGCAGCATAAAGCTCGTCGGTGCAGGCCGCTTTTGCCGCGCTTTGATTGACTGTCAGCGCAGGGATAAGCTGCGTCATAACGCGTAAAAGCTCTTGCGTGGTTTGCAGGCCTTCCATCAGCGGCGCTTTGCCCAGCTGAAAGTCGCGGTGATAGCTGCCCGGTAGACCGGTCATAATATTGCGATGCGTCTCAGCGATGCCGCGCAGCGCCCGACATTTCGCCCGCGCCAGTTCGATCACGTCTGGATTGCGCTTTTGCGGCATGATCGAAGAGCCGGTGGTGTAGGCATCCGGCAATCGCAGAAAACCAAATTCCGGTGTGGAAAACAGGCTCAAATCCCACAGCAGTTTTTCTAAGCTGCTGGCAATGCTGACACACCAATCCAACAGCGCTTGCTCGTGTCGGCCACGGCTATTAATGCAATCGGTGGCCGCGCGCTGTACTTTGGCAAAGCCCAATAGCTGCGCTGTCAATAAGCGATTTATAGGCAGCGGCACGCCGTAGCCCGCAGCTGCGCCTAGTGGGCAGCGGTCAATGCGCGTGTGCACGCCGATGCTGGCGTCTAACTCCTCGACCAACGCTTCCGCATAACCTGATGCCCACAAGCCAAAACTACTTGGCATGGCTTTGCGCAGATGCGTGTAGCCGGGCATCGCCGCGCCCTTAAAAGCATCGGCAAATTGTGCCAGCACGCGTGCCAAGGTTAATACGCTTTGCGCCAATTCATTGAGCTGTGTCCGCAGATAAAGTCTAAGCGCGACCAGCACTTGATCATTGCGCGAGCGCGCCAAATGGATGCGCTTGCCCGCCTCCCCGGTAGCAGCCACTAGCGCTGCTTCCAGCGCGGTATGACAGTCTTCTTGAGCGTCTTCAATACGCACCTGACCGGCAACACTGAGCGCATATTGTGCTTGCAACGCGCTCAGCAGCGCCGATGCATCGCTGTGTTTGATCAAATGCACAGACGCCAGCATGCGCACGTGCGCGGCGCTCGCGATGCAGTCAAAGCCATACAGCGCCAGATCTAATTCCGGATCGCGCCCGACGGTAAAGCGATGGATCGCCAAGTCTAGCGGCAAATCTTTTGCCCACAGCGGGCTAAGCGCAGGCTTAGCTGTGCTCATGCTCTTTGACCAGCTTGGTACCCGCACCTTCGTTGGTGAAAATCTCGACCAACAGCGCATCGGGTTGCATGCCACTGACCAAATGCACGCTCTGTACCGAGTGGTTGAGCGCGTTTCGAATCGCGGCTGTTTTGGGCAGCATGCCGCCATTGATTTCGCCGCGTGCGACCATTTCTTCTAGCTCATAAAGGGCGGCAAAGGAAATGACGCTGGCAGGGTTGCTCATGTCTTTTAATAACCCCGGTACTTTGAGGACGAAAAATAGTTTTTCCGCATTCAATGCACTCGCAACGGCGGCTGCAATCGTGTCGGCATTGGTGTTGAGCACTTGGCCGCTGGCATCGCAGGTGAGCGGGCAAATCACTGGCACGTAGTCTTTCTCGAGCAGCGTATGCAACAGCGCTGGATCGACATCATCAATATCGGCCACTAAACCGTAGTCGATCAACTTCGCTTGGCCCTGCAGCGGGCCATCAAGGTGCTGACCCACATAAAGCGGTGCGCGCTGATGCGCCCGCACCATGCCCGCATCAATGCCGCTCAAACCTACGCAGGGCAGGCCCGCGATGCTGAGTTCCGCCAATAGATCGGTGTGCACCGAGCCCGCCAGAACCATCTTGACCGCTTCTAAGCCTGCCGGCGTGGTGACGCGTCGGCCTTGCACTTTTTCAATCGGCAATGCCAATTTGTCGCACAAGCTATCCACGCCCGAGCCGCCGCCGTGCACGATCACAATGCGGATTGACAGCGTCCATAACACCCCCAGCTGCTCCGCCACGGCTTTGCGCGCCTCGGCGTTATCCAATACTTCGCCGCCGAGTTTGATCACAAAGATCTTGCCGCGAAATTGACGCAGGTATTTTGCCATGCCTTTTAAGGCATCGAAGGGGTTGGCGGCGAATGGCATGGGGGGCTCCAGTAAAAAATAGATATAAATTATTGATAAGTTAACTAAGCAAATATTCAAGTGCTGCCATCTGCACCCACAGGCGATTTCCCGCTTCTTCCAGCACCCGCGAGTGCGGGCCGTCAAGCACCTCGTGCGCGACTTCTACGCCACGCCGCACCGGCAAACAATGCATGAAAATCGCTTTTGGATCACTAAGTTCAAAGTGTTTTTCGCTTGGCATCCAGCTGCTTAAACTTGGATCGTTGGGCGGTGCGACCAAGGCATCAGTTTGGCCCCAGGATTTCGCATAAACCACGTGCGCGCCGCGCAATGCGCTCTGCTGGTTGGTAAAAAACTCAATTTTGGCGCCAGTCTGTTCGCTCAACTTAATCGCTTCGGCGGTAATTTCTGGCGCTAATGCATAGCCAAGCGGATGCGCGATTTTGATCTTGGCACCCATCGCCGCTGCGGTCAGCAGCACCGAATTGGGCACTGCGCGGGGTAAAGATTTGATGTGTGGGGCCCAGCTCAGCGCGATATTGACTTGGCTCAAATCGCCAAACTCTTCTTGCATCGTCATTAAATCCGCCAAGCCTTGGCATGGGTGTTCACGCGCACT
>JAYTAO010000547.1:0-2699 GCA_043737435.1 Rhodanobacteraceae bacterium
TGATGTGAAAGCGCGGGGCATGTTGCAGACCGACCGGGTGATCGTTACTAACGGCGCGCTGGTGATGCAGCATGGCGGTTTACGTTGGATTGCGGCACCGGCGATATTGCTGGCCGAACAGCTCGCCAGCGCGCGCGTCGCAGCGCTAAGTACCGCGATCCCACAGCGTAAAAAACGAGGCGCAAGCATCAATGTGTGGTTATCTGATTTCAGCATTACTCTGAAGGCCAATGGTGAGAGTAATGCCGCAGTTGCTGCCTGGGCCACGATCCGCTGTGACAATGCGCAAGCCATCAGTCAATTGCCGCCCGCTGCCATCGCCTTGCCACTGAACTCAAGCGATCCGCAGCGTATTGCCGAACGATTTGACGCGGCGGCGACAATAGTATTGAAGAAATTACTGGCCCAAGCTGCGGAAAAATCTGCGGGGTGTTGATGCGACAATGCGCAGGCGGTTCCGGCGCGTGGCCATTTTGCGCTGAGCATTATTGGCTAGAGTATTCATGTCTTCAATTTTGCAAGTGAACAACGGTTTTTCGCAAGATCGGTCATTTGTTTCGCATCAAACTAAGCGCTCCACTTTTCTGATTTTTCCTGGAGCGATTCATGAAGCACTTTTTGACTGCAGCGTAATGTCGACAGATTTGATCAGTAAATCGGGCAAATTCTGGCGATTTCCCGCTGTGCCCGGTGCAATTGCGTGCTTTTCCTGACCTCTGCGGTCAATTTTATGATGCCCTCATGCGCTTGCTTGTTTGCCGCAATCGTGCGGTTAAGCTTAGCCAGTGACTTCTAGATACATGCCATCAGTCACGCAGTGTAGCCAGAATTTGTGGCGTAATATGTCAACAATTCACCCGGAGAGCATCATGAAAAAGCTGTGTTTAGCGGTATCGATTTGCGCATCAATGCTGGTTGCAAATATCTCGTGGGCCGTGGAACCCGCGGATAAATCTGAAAGTGCGGGGCCCCGCCAAAGCGATATTGCCGAAGCTGCGGCGCTCAATTGGGTGAAAGATTTGGCGCACGATATGCAGCTAAGTGCTGATCCGCTGGCGCGTGCAATAGCGGAAGTTGCGCTGCACGGTTTGACTGCCGCAGCGAACAAGGATGCTAACGCGTCGATGGTCACCTTCACGGAAGAACAAAAACAGGCGCTTTACTCGTCAAAAACGGCGATGCCGATGCGAATTTTACTTTTGCAATCTGCCTGCGCTGGGTTTTACAACCAAGACGCACTATGTAGTGACCCAAAGCTGGCGCAAGCATTAATTGCGGATGATGGCAAAAATGCCTTTACCGTGTTGATTGCAGAGTCTTTGCGCGCCAGCGCCGCGCTGCAAGCCTTGACGGCCTCGACAACGGACAAAGGCAAAAAATCGCCGAATCCGCAATTTCGGGCCTTAGCCCTGCAACTAGAAAAGCAGGGCAACGCGAAAATGTTGCAAGCGTTGAGTTTGAGCAACGAATACTATGACTACGCACAAGCGTTTAAAGCACCCATTTTAATTGCGGTCAAACGTCGCCCGCCACCGCCCGAAATGTTGGCAAGTCTGCCGATTGAAATTTCGGCCCTGGCGGCTGCTTTCGCAGCAGAGGAAATTGCAGCAGAAGCCTTTGCCAATACCTTAATTATTTGGACGGAAACGAACTATCGTCATGCGAGTCCATGTGCACTTCCTGAGACTGTTGAGCTGAAAGCCCAATGCAGCAGAATCGCATCTTTGATTCTGGCAAACCCAAAAAATAGCGCTGCCAGTGCCGGGTTTGCGCTGCGTAACGCTGAAGATCACGCATTTGCAAAGCGAATCAATCTGTTTGATGGCATCGAGCGGCAAAAAGCGGTTGACCCATCGATCTTGCTAACGCTCGATTGGCTGGCGCTGCGCGGCGTGCTTAATAAAGCAGCGACCCAAGGCGATGTCTCAGCGATTCCTGATGCGCTCGCATGGGCAGAACTGGCGTACGCAAAAATTCCGAATAAATCAGCCGACTTGATCGCCGCTGAAACCAAAGCGCACGAAGAACAAAAAGCCATGTGGGAAGCAGAGCTTGCGCGCAATCCAAATACGGATTCAGCGCAAGTCGCGGCGGCGGCGGCCCAGGCAGTCAGTGCGGCACAGGCGGCTGCGGCCACAACTGAAGTGGATCTGGAATTCGACGCGATGCCCCCGCCAGCCAAAGCTAGTGGCGGCTGCAGCGCGGATGCAAGCGAAATACTAGATCCCACCCTAGTTGAGTTTAAAAACTGACGCGCAATTTGTTGCTTGACAGCCGCTGTCAGCCGGGCACACTTCGCCGCCCAGCTGACGGCGCAATTGCTTAGCCTATGGATCGCATCCGTGCCAGCACGAATATCGCGCGCAAGCCGGCTGGTGCAGACGGGCAGGGTAGTTTGAGTGTCGCAGCACTGTTGGCATTGGCAAAAAACCTGCTGGAGGAAAGTTTTCTGGGTCTATGGGTTGTGGGCGAAGTTACCAACTACCGCCCTGCGACCAGTGGGCATTGGTATTTCACCCTAAAAGACGCGCCCTCCGCCGGTGCGCGCGGCGCTGCGTTGGCCGCGGGCGCCGCAGAGCTAAAAGTCGCGATGTTCCGCGGCCGGAATTTGTATGCCTCCGTGGCACCGGAAAACGGTATGTTGGTGCGGGTGCGCGGGCGGCTGACGGTTTACGAGGCACGCGGCGAGCTGCAGCTGG
>JAYTAO010000548.1:0-2691 GCA_043737435.1 Rhodanobacteraceae bacterium
TGCATCGTCTATCAAAGCTGCGATGACGCAAGCGACCCGCATTTTGCGCCGCTTACCGCGATGGCTGCTGAAATTGCCGAGCTTAAACAAGCGAACGACAAACCCTATCGCAGCATTGCGCTGCCGTGGGCACCCACGTTAACCGCCAGCGACGGCCGCCGATTAGCGGCAAGTTATGCCAACTATCTGGTGCTTAACGGCGCGATTTTAATGCCCGGCTATGGCGTAGAAACCGATGTCGCTGCATCCATGCAGTTAAGCCGGGCATTTCCGCAACATGAAATCGTCGTCGTGCCCGCGCGCTCATTGATTGAGCAAAATGGCAGCTTGCACTGTGTCACGATGCAGTTGCCCCAAGGCACGCTGACACCCACAATTTGAGCTTTAGATTTATGACGAACACACTAAAAGTCGCCCTCATTCAAGAAATTGATCGCGGCAGCGCTGCAGCTAATCTTGCGCAAATTGAGCTACAGGTGCGCGCTGCAGCCACTCAGGGCGCAAAACTAGTATTGCTGCAAGAGCTGCACAATGGGCCGTATTTTTGTCAGCATCAGTCCGTTGCTGAGTTTGACCGCGCGGAAAGCATTCCCGGCCCAAGCACTGAGCGTTTAGCGCAATTGGCGCGCGCAACCGGCGTGGTGTTGGTCAGTTCACTGTTTGAGCGCCGCGCGGCGGGGCTGTATCACAACACCAGCGTGGTGTTCGATTGCTGTGGCAGTATCGCGGGGCGCTATCGAAAAATGCATATTCCCGATGACCCAGGGTTTATGGAAAAGTTTTATTTCACTCCGGGCGATGCAGAAATTGCTGGTGTTGCCAGCGGGGAAGCGAATGGTTTTACCCCGATTCAAACCAGCGTCGGCAAACTCGGCGTGCTGATCTGTTGGGATCAGTGGTATCCAGAAGCGGCGCGTCTAATGGCGCTGGCGGGCGCGGAAATCCTGCTCTATCCAACGGCAATCGGTTGGGACCCGGTCGATGACGATGATGAAAAATCACGTCAGCGCATGGCCTGGATCTTGAGCCATCGCGGCCACGCGGTTGCGAACGGTTTACCGGTGTTGAGCTGCAATCGCACCGGTTTTGAAGCGCCGCCTGCCACTGCGCAGGGCGGGGCGACAGGCATTAAATTTTGGGGCTCGTCAATTGTGCTGGGGCCGCAAGGCGAAATATTGGCCGAAGCCAGCACCGATACCCCGGAAATTTTGCTCGCCGAGCTAGATTTACAGCGCTCTGAGCACGTTCGGCGCATCTGGCCGTTTTTGCGGGACCGCCGCGTTGACGCCTATGGCGATTTATTGCGCAGGTTTCGGGGTTGATTCGGGCTGAGTTGAAATTAGCTGACATAGACAATGGGCAGGCAGCGAACACTCTAAAAACGGATCATCCATTTTTGGGCCGCACGTTAGCCGATGCAATGACGCAAGGCTACGATAATTTCTCGCTGCTGCGTTTTTTGGCGGCAGCGTTGGTCATTTTTGGACATAGCTGGGCAACCGCGAAAAACCCAACTGGGGCGACCGATTGGATTGGGCAACAAACGCTGGTCTTTTCCGGCACGGTAGCGGTCAATATTTTCTTTTGGGTGAGCGGTTTTTTGATCACCATGAGCTATATCCGGCGTCCAAAATTTATTCCGTTTATTTTGGCGCGCGTGCTGCGCATATTTCCGGCGCTGATTGTTTGCGTGCTGTTGAGTGCGCTGGTGTTGGGGAGTTTATGCACCATTTTACCGCTGTCCGAGTACCTGCACCATCCAGATGTTTGGCGCTACATTCGAGGCAATAGCTTCCTGAATGATGTGCGCTGGTTCCTGCCTGGGGTATTTGAGGGCAATAACCACAAAGGCGTGGTGAACGGCAGTTTGTGGACGTTGAACGGTGAAATTCGCATGTATTTATTCGTCCTGCTATTAGGTTCTTTTGGCCTACTGGCAAATGCGACACGGTTTGGTTGGGCGCTGGCAAGTTTGATCGTCATCGCCTTATTTGTGCCCTCTATACATCTGGTGCAACAGCCTGAGTTTCTTGGGGTGGGCGCATTTTTTGCGTTCGGCGCATTTTGCTATGTGCATCGTGCCGCAGTTCCGGTCAGCGGCTATTTGGTGCTCGGGCTCGCTTTTTTGACGCTTTGCTTGCGCGGGCAGCCCGGCTATTTCCTAATGTTTTCCGCCTTTACCGCTTACGCCACACTTTGGTTTAGCTATGGGCCACGCTTGCCATCGCTGGAAAAATATGGTGATTATTCCTATGGGCTGTATTTGTACGGCTTTCCCATACAGCAGTTGGTCGCTTATTTGCAGCCTGAGTTGGGGCCATTGCGCTCGCTATGCTTAAGCTTTCCACTGACGCTCGCTTTCGCCATTGCGTCTTGGCATTTCGTTGAAAAACCGATGCTTAGGTTCAAATCTAAACGCTAAAACCCGCTACTTCAACAGCGCAAAGTTGCCGTACGGATGCACTTTTAAACACAGCGCAATGGAAAACCCACCTGCGCCAATATTGACTAAACCGGTCATGCTCATCATTGAGCGCAGCAAGCGCACATTGTGCTTGCGGCAAGCTATCTCTACAGCTCGCTGCGATACTGGACAACCTTATCCAAATTAAGCGCAAGCGGCCCAATGGTAAGCGCCTGATTTTGCCCAAATAGTGCGCGCAAATCTTTTTCAATCGCGTTTGCCTCACT
>JAYTAO010000549.1:0-2684 GCA_043737435.1 Rhodanobacteraceae bacterium
GGGGAATGCGCCCGCTTCATCACCAGCACGCCACGGAAATGCACGTTGCGCAGCTCTAAGCCTGAGCCTCGCGGCCCAGAAGACAAGGAGGGTTTCACCCAGCACATCTCCCAGGTTGGATTTGCTGCCGAAGGCCAGGAAACTTTGTTCTCGCCAGCGGCGATACTGCAGGTAGGTGAAAGCGCCATTGCCGTATTCATACAAAGCAGCCCGGCAACCGGCAGTAATCGAGCGAAAAATTTAATGGTCATAACTAGTGCGCTCCTGCGCGGTTGGATGGCTTAGTTTTTTAATGCCTAAGTTTTGACGGCTATATGTTAGGTGAAATCGTATTTAACAACTTAAACTTTTTACTTTATCTTGCTTACAATCGCTTTTTCCCCGCGATAATTCGCATCAACTACTGAGCCGCTCGCCAAGTTGACAATTGCATGTGCAAGCGATTTTTCACCGGTAACGCCGCCGGAGATGATGACGTGAATACACCTGCTTTTGGCACCGCACGCAGCGTTTGCTGGAGTATTGCTGAGATCGCGCGGATCGGTTTTAAGAGAAAATCCGCCATAGATTCGCGCGTCTGGCCGCCTGGCAATCGCGCTTATTTCAGGGTGGAGTCGCACCAATTCAAATGCGTATTCAAGCTCGTTTGGCGTAGTTTCTAAGGTTAAATCAGGCTCTGCTTGCGCGCTGATCAACTTGCCGTCCATGCTAGAAATCCGCTGAACTGCTAGCCCTTGATCATAGTCCCAACCGTACTGGACTTTCTGGTATTCATCGCCATGTGTGGTTTTGACGCTATCGACATACTCCCGCACCATCACGTAGCCTTTAGGGCGTGTTAGGGCAGCAGCATTGGATTTTTGAGATGCGCTGGCAAGCTCGTTGCGCGTTTGCTGCGCGCAGCCAACCAGCGCGAGAGCAATGCCAAAAGCTACAAGTTTTTTCATGGTGTGCTCACACTTGTGGCCACAGCGCTGACCATACTTGCCGGCGCGCTCTTACCGTTGTTGGTCCAGGCATCAAACATAAATTGACCGCGAGTTTTATCTGCAGGGCCAACGGTCCAGGTTCGATCACACATTTGATTTTCAGTTTGGAAGCTGCTGTTTATCGCCTCAGCTTTCAGAAATTCCGCATACTCCTTGCTCATCACTTGGTGGCGCAAATTGGCCTGCACTTGAATAGGGCGTACTGCGTTTGCGGGAATAGGTATGTTGTACGTGGTGACGTCAAAATTGACCAATTTTCCCGATCCGGGCACCGTCTCAGGATAGCTGTAGTTCACCGGCTGCGTATCTAGCGCATTCCCACCAGTAAAGCCGAGTGGCGGAATGCGATTGTCTTTGGCAATGCAGTTGTTGAGCACCATATTAAAAAGCTTTCGGTTTGTCGTGTTTTCTTGCAGTACGCAAACGCCGGTATTGCCGAAGCGTTGCCAGACCCCTTGCAGGGTTTCATAAACTTTCAACTGATTGCCGGTGCTCAACGTCGCACTACTTGGCTCGTACGCCCCCGATTCGAAAATGATCACGTTGTTCGCATCTCGTGCGACCAAGTTAAGCCACATGCGCCGACCTTCACCATAACCCGCTGGCAATTTGTGTCCAGTCAAATTCGTGATTCGAACGCTGGCGTTTAGGGTAGTTGCGCCGGCAGTCAACGCATCCAAGGACAGCGAAATGCGCGCTGATCGATTCGTCAAGTTGTCATTGATCAGGCTCAATGTTCGATCAAAGGCGGCCTCGCGGTCTAGTTGGGTGCCATAAAGTGCTTTTAAAACGCCCACCATAAAGCCGTTCGCGCCAGCAAACTCATGCACTGCCAAATTGCTGGTGCGAGTGCCTGGGGTGGTCAACGAACAGGCGCGCGCGGTGCTTTGGGTGGAATTGCGCATATGGCACGCTTGGCATGTTTCGCCAAATGCATTGCCAGTGGACGGACCGGAATTCTCAGTACCATCGCGAAAAAGCGTGTCGCTGTAATCGCTTTTCAGCCATTCACTGTAGGTGCGATCCAATGGAAATGGCACGCCCGAATCGGTGCCATTATTCAATATCAGCGTTTTCAATGGCCCATTATTGGTATCAGGGGTGCTGACATTATGGCAAGTGCCACAATAGGCGCTGCCTTGGTAAGAGCTATCTTTTTGCCAACCATGCGGCGCGCTGATAACGCCGGTTGGGGTGCTGTCTGGATAGCGATAGGGGCCACGACGACAAGGGCCACCGGCGTTTTGACCATTGGCAGTGCAGTTCAACGCATCGTCAAACCAGATATTGGCGTTGAACGTCATCACCGGCTGACCGCTTGGCCCAGTTGGCGCGACTCGATGACAAAATTGGCAGCCAATGCCAGAGTAATCATTACCTTTGCCATCAAAATTATCGTGATCACCTTGTAGCAAGCAACCGTTCGCGCCATTAACAAAGCCGCCAGCGCCGTCTTTGCGTACTCGTCCGCTCAACCAAGCGTTGGGTGCGTGACAGCGTATGCAGTAATCGCCTACACCTGGAATGTCACGATTCGCCACATCGACGGCCGCCCAAAACATGGGATCGCGCGCGGCGTTTGCCATCATTGAACCCGACCAAGTGGGGTAAGCCATTTGGTTCGCGTCATTGGTAGAGCCTGTGTGGCAGTTACTGCAGGCTTCATTTCCCTCAATAGCGGAAAGCAAACCCGGC
>JAYTAO010000550.1:0-6674 GCA_043737435.1 Rhodanobacteraceae bacterium
CATCGCCGCCACCGCAGCAAAACCACCACGCGTAGGTCTGGCTACGATTGTGATCCATGGACTTGACGACGGCCTGATTCCCGCCGCCTTTAGCAGTGCGCCTTATGTCGCATATGCTAAAGCGCAGGGCAGAAATGTGCGCTATTGGCGTGTGCATAACGCGCAGCACTTTGACGCATTTATCGGTTTGCCGGTGTGGGCCAGCCGCTATGTGCCGCTAATGCCGTATGCGTATCACGCCTTGGATGCGGTTTGGTTGCATGTCTCGCAAGCGGCCGAATTGCCGGGTGATGCAGAAATCATGACCACGCCGCGCACGCTGAGTGCGGCGGGTGTTAGCCCGTTGACGGTGGCGAATTTAGGGACGTTGCCGCAGTAAGTGGCTAAAGCAACTGCTGCGACAGCGCAAATAGCGCCTTGGCGCGGTGGCTGCACACATTTTTAATTGCCGAATCCAATTCCGCCGCACTTTTGCCTAGGCTAACGTCAAAAAATATCGAGTCATAGCCAAAGCCATTGCTGCCGCGTGGCGCTAGTAGAATTTCGCCGCGCCATTCGCCCTGCGCAATCAAGGGCAGTGGGTCGAACTCATGGCGCACCAGCACCAACACGCTGATAAACCTAGCGCTGCGATTTTGCGCGCCGCGCATGTCTGCCAGTAATTTCGCGATGTTTGCCGACGTGTTCCCGTGCTCTCCAGCGTAGTGCGCGCTGATCAATCCCGGCGCGCCGTCCAGCACATCCACGCAAAGGCCCGAGTCGTCTGCCAGTGCCGCCATGCCACTTAATTTGGCGGCGTTGCGCGCCTTGATCAGGGCGTTTTCCACAAACGCGATGCCGGTCTCCGCCGGGTCAGTAATGCCCAAAGACGCTTGGCTGATGACTTGAATGCCAAGCGGGGCCAATAGCGCGTCGAACTCCACAAGTTTGCCTGGGTTGCCGCTTGCGATCACGAGCTTATTAAAGCCGAAAAACAACATAATCTGCTCCGCGTTAGCGACCTAGCGCTGCACGCTGTGCCGCGCAAAGCTGTGCTATTCCGGCGCCAGCCAAATCCAGCAAGGCATTGAGCTCCGCGCGCGAAAACGCGTGGCCTTCGGCGGTGCCTTGCACTTCGATCAAGCCCCCGGCGTCGGTCATAACAACATTCATGTCGGTATCGCACTGGCTGTCTTCAACATAGTCTAGATCCAGCACTGGCTGGCCTTGATAAATACCGACGCTGACCGCTGCCACTTGCCCGTGCACCGGGTCTTTTTTGATTGCGCCAGTCTTGACTAGCTTTTGGCACGCATCGACGAGCGCGACATACGCGCCGGTAATCGCTGCCGTGCGGGTGCCGCCATCCGCCTGCAGTACGTCGCAATCAAGCTTAATTTCGCGCTCGCCCAACGCTTCAAAATTCATTACCGCACGCAAGGAGCGGCCGATCAAGCGTTGAATCTCATGCGTGCGCCCGCTAGGGCCACGTTGGGTATCGCGATTGCCGCGCGTGTGGGTTGCGCGCGGCAGCATGGAATATTCCGCCGTCACCCAGCCTTTGCCGGTGCCGCGCCGATGCGGCGGTGAACGATCATCGACGCTGGCGGTGCACAGCACTAAGGTGTCACCAAAACCCACTAGCACCGAACCTTCTGCGTATTTGGTGTAATTGCGCTCGATGCGCACGCTGCGCAGCTGATCGGCGCTGCGGCCGGAAGGACGGGGTTTAATCATGGCTACACACTCAAAAAAACTGAGCGCCGATGCTACACGCTGTTGCTGCTTGCACTTTGAAATTTTGTCGACGCCAGCGGCGCAATCCCGGCACTAGCGCAACAGCGGCGATTCCAAAACTTTAGAAGGCCGCCCCAGTACTTTCGCTGCTGCAGCTTTGAAAATTTCGGTGGAAACTCTTTTACGAGTTGCCAATAGCATCCGAGTGACATCATCGAGATTGCGTTTGCCGCCGCTGGCTTTGCGAATTTCGGTATCCAGCTCACTCAACAGCACCACAGCTTTTGCCGTGACTTCACCCGCTGAGCGCGGCACGGTAATGGTATTTACCGCTTTACTCCACTTTTTGAGCGTGCTGATCGTGTCGGCGAAGCGCTCTTGAGTCATGCCACCGGAACGGCGAATCACCTCGAAACCGTAAAATTCCGCCAAACCTTCGGCGATCCAATCACTGCGCGAAGTGCCGCGAATACGGGTAATCGAGTGCGTGAGTTCATGCAGCAACGTGGAGGTGCCGTTTTCACTGATCAAGGGTCGATCCATATGAATGAACAGCGAATTAGGCGCGGACAGTCCACCCCGCCACATGGGGTCTGGCGCGGTCACGATCAATAAGCGCGCGGGCATTTTTCCAAACGCCAGTTTCATTTCTGGCAAGGTGTAATTGAGCAGCGCCAACATATCTTGGCGGCGCACGCCCATGCCTTCGGGCCCGGCAACGTAAACTTCGCAACCCGCGATTTTTTCGATGCGATTGGCGATTTCGCCTGCAATCATCCAGCCTTTAGGTGCATCAAACTTGCGTCGAACATCCTTGAGGTTGAAGCGATATTGGGTTTCACTGGTGCGCTGATAGCCAGTATTGACGTGCCAGCCTTTAGCTACGGTCAGCACCATTTCGCTGTCGGAATGCCCTTTCGCGGTGACGCGGGCTTTGGGAAAAGCATCATCACCGCGAAAGATTGCCCAGTTCGGACCCACCAGCGCGTCAAAGCCGCCATCAGCACGTTTGTGATTGATCGCGACCGAATAACGCAAAGTGCCGCCGGTTTGCGGTGGCGCCCAAAATACTTTGTCGCCGACAATTTTCACTTCGCCATCCCCGGAGATCCCGCTGTAGCGGCTGACCGGCATGTTTAAGCGCATATTTGCGACATAGCCCGTGCCCGCAATAATCACCACGGAGCCGCTGGCAGATTTACTGTTAGGCTGCAAATCTAAGCTGAACCGGGCTTGGTAAAGCCGCGAGGCATGGGCACTGCCTGGGTGACAACACAGCCCCATGACTAAGCAGGTCAGCGCGAGCCAAAAAAATATTCGCATAAAAATTCCTTGTTCATCCTTAAATCGCGAATGCTAACCCGTTGCAGCTAGGTTTCGCGAACTGAATAATGACCGCCGTGTTAAGCGCGCGGAACTTCAACCAAAACTTTCAGTCAGCGCAAGTCTTAGCGGTAACTACGGACCGACGCTCGCCCTTCACCTAGTCGCGAAGTACACTTGATTTTTTTCTGTGCCGGCGAGACTTTATTTCCTTGTCGGCTAAGGGCGAGACTTTATTTCCGTGTCGCCTAAGGGCGAGACTTCATCAAAAATCTACTTTTCTTGAAAACTATCAACTTTGGAAAAACTATGCGCATTTCGATTTCAATTCTTGCCACCGCCATTTTAGCTGTTACTTCCTTCGCGCAAGCGGGCGAGGCGGAAGTGCGCGCTGCCATCAAAGTGTTAAATCCATCCGCTGTGATCGATTCTGTTAAAGCCACGCCGGTCAAGGGCTGGATGGAAGCGACGTTGGGTGGGCAAATTATCTATTTCAGTGAAGACGGTAAGTATTTGCTTCAGGGTGCGCTAGTGGAAACTTCGACGCGACGTAATTTGACGGAAGAATCGCAATCTGTTGTGCGGGTCGCGGAATTGGCCAAAATTCAAAAGAAAGACATGATTATTTTTCCCGCCAATGGCGTGACAAAGCATGTCGTTAAGGTTTTCACCGATATTGATTGCGGCTACTGCCGCAAGCTGCATACCGAGATCAAGCAATACAGTGACCTAGGTATCGAGATTCAATATTTATGGTTCCCTCGCGCCGGTGTTCCTAGTGAATCCTCACGCAAGGCGATTGCGGTTTTTTGCGCAAAAGACCAGCGCAAGGCACTTACCGACGCCAAAAATGGCGCCGACCCTGGCAATGCGACGTGCGTCAATCCGGTCGAGGCAGACTACAACATGGGTCAACGATTGGGCGTCAATGGCACGCCAGCTTTATTGTTGGCAGACGGCACCTTGATGCCGGGCTACATGCCAGCACCGCAGCTTTTGGCCGAACTTGACAAGCATGCGGCGTCCAAGAAGAAATAGTCTGAGCCAGGTAAAACCTCAGCAATAAACTAAAACTTCAAAAGTTGGACTTTTATCCAACTTTGGGGTTTTTTGCGTCCAGTCAGGCTAAATCAAGCAGCGCACAAGCCGACTAACGCCCTATCCAAATTAGCCAGCGCCACAGCGCCAGCCCCGAATGTTGCTCATGCAGCTCGACTTGCTTGAACTCCTGCAATAGCCCAGCCAACGCGCCGTCCATGCGGACATGGTTGACGCCCATCCAACGGGCAAACCAGCGGGATTGGGTAGAATCGAAATCAACAATCGCCAGCTTTCCTGTTGGCGTCAGCAGCCCGCGCAGTTTCTGTAAAGTGCCCGCCAGCTGTGTGTCAGTCATCGAAAGCATGTAGGAACAGACAATCAAATCGTATTGCGAGGACGGCATCTGGGCGATATCGCTATTGCGCAAACTGACGCGGGCGCGGGCATCGGGCTCCAGCTTTTGCGCAAGATTTCGCGCCGCTTGCGCCAGCATGGCGGGTGATAAATCAACGCCAGTAATTTGTGCCTGCGGAAATGCGTTTGCCAGGGCGCATAGATTTTTACCGGTACCGCAACCTAGATCGAGTATTTGTTGAGGTGCGCTTGTGCATGATTTACCGAGCAGCGCAATCAAACGCGTACGCCCAAACAGAAACGCCCAGCGCGTCGCGTCATAGATGGGCGCGTGCAAGCGGTAATAACGTTTTAAGGCGGCGCTGCTCATGCGGCGACCGCTAATGCGGCTTTAGCTATGTCGGTAAAGCTCTCGCGCGGACGCAGTTCCGCCAGCCAAGTACAACCGTAGGTGCCAACCCGATCTAGTTCGTGCCAATGTTTTGCCAGTGGCTGATCCTGCACCAAATTCGCGGCAACAAATTCTGGCAGAAAATCCACTGCAAGGCCGGCACTGCGCAGCAGCACTTTGGCCTTGGGCGCGCTGCGCGCAAGGATGTACCGCCATTCGCTATTTAGCGCAATCGGCAGGTGCGCGGCCATCCAGTCTTGATGGTCTAACAAGACAAAGTGCGTAATTGAATCCGGGTAGCTAATCAAAAATTCCTCAAAAGTGCCGGTGTGGATACTGATGCGATCCACCCGCGCTTTTAGCGTTTCAAAATGCTCGGCCTTCAGATAATTTGGGCAGCAACTTTCGCTATATTGCCCGGTCAGATAGACGCGCCAAAAGTAGTTGTTGCTCAGCTGGGTCTGGGTGAATACGTAGCGCAATTTTGCCCGTACATAGCTGGTGACGCCGCCGGGAAACTGGCGGTCGATCAAGTCCCGCTGCGCCCGCGGCACGCCCAATAAGCTTAGCAACATCGGCTGGCGCACCAACCAACGCAACATTGGGCCAAATATTTTCGGCTCAATCGCCTCATATCGTTGGCACTGTATTGCCAACGTTTCGCTGTCTAGTAGCTCCAGCAGCGCCCGATGCAGTTTCGGCCTCAAGATTTTTAAACTGCTGCCCACGCCCCAAGCAACATCGCCTGAGGCGCCCTGAAAATACAGGCTGCCACGGCCGCCGGTGGTACTAAAATAATGCGCGTTCGCATCCCAAAATAGCTGCGCGCTGGGGCTTAATTTGGGCCGCAGTTGCGCCAGGTAAAGCGCGCGAAAATTGCGGTGCGCGCCAAGTCCAAATAACTGAAAAAACTCATCGTGTTTCAATTCGGAAATCGCTGCGATTTTCAGTTCAAGTAAAGCGTTTTGCCGGCTGTTGACGTCAATACTGTAGATTGCTTGCGGGTTATCCAGCAGGTAATCTAGCGCATTACAACCAGCGCTGGTAATCATTGCCACTCTCGAATCGGGGGCAAGTTTGAGCATTTCGCGATCTGCCGCCGGGTCTTCCCAACAGGTGTTGTAAATTAGCCTACTGCCGTGAGTTGCCTTAAAAATCCGGTCGTAAATTCCTAACATTTTGAACTCCTAAAAATTCGCTTGTGCTTACATAACGCTGGTATCAATCATCCACCCCAAGTTGAACAGCCAACGTGCCGTCAGCCAATAAAGCCCAGCACCCATAAAAATGGCGGCGGCGACGTCACTTGGGTAATGCAAACCCAGCACGACGCGCGAGCTGGCAATGCATAGGCTGAGCGGCACCAATAGCAACGCCAACCATGGAAAGTAGTGGCAAGCTACCAGCGAAAACGCGACGGCGTGCAGCGTGTGCCCAGAAGGGAAGGAAAACTCATCTAATGGCCGGATCGTTAAATGCAGGCCGGTGCGTTGCACCAATGGCCGTGGCCGCTTACTCAGCGATTTGACGAGCTTGTAAAGCGCCAGCGAGGCCAAGCCCAGTACCGCCATATGCAGTGCCGCAAGGGTGCCAAGAGCGCCGCCAAAAACCACCAGCAACAACATCAACAGATACCAAACCCAACCGTCACCCATGCGGCTGATGAAGCCAAAAAACGGTACCCAGCGGGTGCCCTGCGCGCGCTGATTTGCACGTTCGCACCAATGCCACTCTTGGGCTACGAAGGCTTTAAATACGTTCGTATTCAGCTGCATCTTGGGCTCCTTGAGTCTGACGATCACCCAGACGGTTGACCGTATTTTCCTGAGTTAGCTTTTGCAAAAGCTCG
>JAYTAO010000551.1:0-2679 GCA_043737435.1 Rhodanobacteraceae bacterium
GCGGAACAAGCGCAAAAGTAATCGAAATAAATTTGGCGAGTAAATATCTGACGCTATTTTTCATATTTGACATTACTCACGTTCCGCTGCTGCGTCAGGCTGCGTTTCACACACGACGTTTTGCCTTGCACCATGCGCTAGCAACCAGCGGTTTGCATAGGCATCTTGGCGTTCGCGCGCGGCACAGAATTCGCCGTCGAAATCTTGTGGTAGCCACAATATCGTGCGCAGCGTGTTTATCGGTGCCAGCGACCAGCTTAATTTCCCAGCAACTTTATCCGCAGCATGTACCGTCGCAAAGCCACATCCAACTGCAAAACCGGTCATTACTCCGATAAGGCTGGCGGATTGGACTAAATCAACCAATAGCCCAATAACGCCAATGCGCTCTTCACTTTCTTCGTCATCAACTGGCTTTAACACGTGCCACAAGCGCACCACCATGGTGCGTAACGCGTCGGCGATCAGGATAAATGGCGCTGCCATTAATAAAGCTGGCACCGCCATGATCAACAGCAGCGGGGAAAAAATAGGCGCAATCGTGTCGAGGAATCTTCGCCACTGCGGCTTTTGTTTGACCTGAGCTATCGCCGGTTCGAGGCTAACCGCCGCCTCAGCCAACCCGGCTGATTTACCTGCGCGTTTGCGCCTTTTTTTTGCCCTTGCGCGATGCAGGATTCTAAGTTCTTGTGCGCTTGGGCTGGGCGCAAAAAAAGCGAACGGCAAGATAATTGCTGAACCCAACACGACAATTGCAAGCGGTGCTATCCAAAAGCCTTCAAACGAAAAAATGAGCGGTTCAGGAGAATCAGCGCGCAGGAATTTTAGCTGTATGTCCGCCCCTATTTCATAATTCGATGAACTGGACGCCCAAGGGATGACATAGCTCTGTGTGCTTCCCGCTGCTATCGGCCAAGTGTCGGGTAACGTGTAGCGCACTACCGTGTAGCTTGATGAATATTTGCCCGATGACCTATGGTGGCTGGTAACAGCGCTGAATGCTGTAACAGCGCCGATCACGGTGCTCGTGTGCATCGCGTCCATGCGTGTAGAAAACATCGGCGCCACCAGCCAAACCAGCAGCGCCGCTAAGCCGATCGGCAATAGGTTGCGAAAAATTAGCGGCATTAATTTGCCTTTAGGTGCCGGGTGATCAAGCTCACTTGGGGTAGCTTACGGTCATATCGCCAGCGCTTAGGAATTTGCCTTCAGAATTTTGCGTTAGCAACACTGGGCCGCGCACGATCCAGCCGTTTTCGGCTGTGCCCTCGGTGTCCAGTACCACGTCATCACCTAGTTGATATCCACCCAACACTTTGGTTTGCACCGTCATCCTGCCCGACTGGATACGCAGCTCCGAAATTCGCACGCTTTTTGCAACTGGGGCACCGTCGGAATCTTTTTCGCCGTAAATAGCTTTCTCAAAATTGCCGCCGTCAGCCAGAATGCTAGCCAAATCCCCGGTGCTGTAGCGCAGATAGTCGCGCGCTATTTCGGCCTCGTACGCCGCACCAATTTCGC
The DNA here is from genome assembly GCA_043737435.1 of Rhodanobacteraceae bacterium. Classification (GTDB taxonomy): domain Bacteria; phylum Pseudomonadota; class Gammaproteobacteria; order Xanthomonadales; family SZUA-5; genus JANNYA01. The sequence continues at coordinate 1,522 of JAYTAO010000551.1, forward strand.
CGCCGCCAGCGGGTAAAACCGTTGCTGCGGTTTTCCAGTCTGTGCGATTATTGTGCGGTGGCACATTTTCGCGAATGCCCTGGGCAAACATTTCGTCCAGCAATTGCGAATTCGATTTTGCGCGCAACTCAGCCAATTTTTTCGCGTTGTAATGCCCGGTTAGAATACGAAATTGCCCGTCAATTTTGGCATAGGGCATGCTTTGCTCGCCTTCGAAGGTACCGGGTTTTCGTGATCCGAAGCTGACTATCAATACGCCCGCCGGTTTTTCGTCGAACTCAAACCCTTGTTTGAGCTGTTCCGCAGCACGTTCGGCAATCGCAGCAGGATCATCCGCCTTGACCATGACGCGACAAATTGATTCGTATCCGCAACTCACCACGCGCCTCAGGTACGTCCACTTTAATATCGGAATCGTATTTTTAAAATTCCCCATTGCCAGCGCAGCATCGACATCACCTTTATCAAGTGCCGATTGCAAATCACTGGCAAGTTTTTCCGGCGTGCTAGACGCGCAGGCCTGCAAAGCGATGCTTAGACTGAGGGCAAAAGCAAGATTGAGTTTCTTCATAAATGCAGCCTATTTAGGATCGGGGAATCGCCTTTCAGTTAATTAAAACGTCAGGCAAAGCACAGAACGAACAAAATATTTCTTGGCGTTATGAAATAGCTCAACTAGAGCTTCGAATTTCGCTTGACAGGCTGGGGGCATTTGACGTCAATCGCCAAAATTTCCTGTTCGTTTTGTTGCAACCATTGCGTTTGTTCACGCACACAATGTCGAAGAGCAACTCATTCAATGCGTAGGAACAAGCGCTCAAAGCGACAAAAGCTAGAGGAAATTACTTCGTTGTCCTCCGCCATAAAAGCGCTTCAGCGAGATTTCGATCTCTTGGAATTAATGACCGGCGCATTTATCGCGAGCATGTGCCTGATCGGGAAAGACACGTTTCCGTGGCTGTTCGCACAGGCCCGCGACACAGTGCTATGCGCAGTCACATTTGAAATTTTCGGCACCTTGGTACTCGCGCTTTTCGCAGATCACGCCATGCTTAGCGTACAGCGCGTGCGGCGCATCGCCTGGTTGAGTTTTGGGGTTGTGCTTGCTTTCATCAGTGGTGCGCTTTTTACCCTAGTGTTGCTGCAGCCGGGTCTAAT
>JAYTAO010000552.1:0-6663 GCA_043737435.1 Rhodanobacteraceae bacterium
CTACTGCCGTACCGTTTGTACAGGCGCAATATTAAAGCTACAGGTGCCGACGAACTGGTCTACGAGGAGAAGGACAACACTTTTTATTTAGCGATTGGCCGCAGCAAAAGCGAAAAATACATCAGCATTTATTTGGGCTCAACGCTAACGACTGAAATGCGTTTGCTGCGTGCGGACCTTCCGTCGGAGGCACCGCAAATAGTTTTGACGCGTGAACGCGGGCACGAATATTCGCTAGAGCACATGGGCGATCAGTTCTATTTCCTGTCCAACCGCAACGGCGCAAGCAATTTTGCGCTGTTTCGGGCGCCGGAAAAAATTCCGACTGATGTCAAGTCATGGACGCCAATTTTGGCGCATCGCACGGACGCTTTAATCGAAGGGTTTGAGGTCTATCCCAACACGCTTGCGGTGAACGAGCGCTCGGGTGGCTTGAGCAAAATTCGCTTGGTCAGCACAGACACTAAATTTGATGCGAAAGCCGCCTTGGCGCAGTCAAAATTGCTAAAAGCGGACGATCCAAGCTATGTCATGGAGCTGATTTCCACGCCGGATTTGGCGCGCGCGAAAGTGCGCTACGACTACGATTCTTTAGCGACGCCCAGCTCGGTGTTCGAGCTTGATTTAGCCACCGGCGAGCGCACTTTACTCAAACAAGCGCCGGTGCTGGGCGCATTCGACGCCGCCGATTACGCGTCTGAATACGTGCACGCAACCGCGCGCGACGGTACGCTAATACCGGTCAGCATCGTCTACAAAAAAACCACGCCGCGCGATGGCACGGCGCCTTTGTATCAGTATGCCTATGGCTCCTACGGCAGCTCGACCGAGCCTACCTTTAGCTTGAACCGTTTGAGTTTGCTTAATCGCGGATTTGTTTTTGCAATCGCCCACATTCGCGGCGGCCAGGAAATGGGGCGTCAGTGGTACGAGGACGGCAAGCTGTTGAAGAAAATCAATACCTTTACCGATTTCATCGATGTCACTGATTTCTTAGTACAGAACAAATATGGTGCGAAAAACAAGATCGTCGCCGCGGGCGGTAGTGCGGGCGGCTTGTTGATGGGCGCAGTTTTGAATTTGGCGCCGGAAAAATACCGCGCTATTGCCGCACACGTGCCTTTTGTAGACGTCGTCACCACGATGTTGGACGAATCGATTCCGCTGACCACGGGCGAGTTCGACGAATGGGGCAATCCGAAGCAAAAAGCGTCTTATGACTACATGCTGAGCTATTCACCCTACGACCAAGTGCGTGCGCAAAATTACCCGATGCTGTTTGTCACGACCGGCTTGCATGATTCGCAAGTGCAGTATTATGAACCAGCGAAATGGGTGGCGAAATTGCGCTACCTGAAAACTGACAAAAACCCGCTGGTTTTCAAAATTAATATGGAAGCCGGCCACGGCGGGCGCTCGGGGCGCTTTGATCGGCTTACCCAAGTCGCGCAGGAAACTATGTTTTTTATTGATGCGGTGAAATAGGCACGATGCGAATTCGTCATTGCGAGCCAAGCGAAGCAATCTCGCTTTGCGTTCGCGGCGCGTTGAGATTGCGTCACTGAGTTCGCAATGACGAAACCGCAAAGCCACGATTCAACATCAGTTTGGGACTCACCTGAGCAATCACCGAGAAAAAATAATGCAACCAAGATTTTCAGCGCCATTGGCCCAATTCCGCTGCACCCGTTTACCAATGGCCGTAGTTTTCTGGGTGTTGCTCTTTGGTGCGTGCACCAAGGCCGCTGAGCCGGTAGCGGCCAGCAAGCCCGCTTTGAAAGTCACCATGGTGCATGCGCAACAAGCCCCGATCAGTGACGACATCAGCGCCAGCGGCACGATTGCCGCGCGTGAGGAGGTTTTGTTAGGTGTTGAACTAAGCGGGGTGCGCGTCAATACAGTGTTGGTGGAGGTTGGCCAGCGCGTGAAAGCCGGACAGGTGCTGCTGCGGCTGGACGACCGCACGCTGCGGGTCGAGCTAATTCAATCGCGCGCGCAAGCCAAACAAGCGCAGGCGAATTTGACGGTGGCACTAGCAAATGCCAAGCGCGGTGTGGAGTTACGCAAGCGTGGCTTAACCAGCCAGAGCGACACCGATCAGGTCAATGCCGCACTATTAAATGCCGAAGCTGGCGTTGAACTCGCTAATGCCGCGCTACAAGCTTCTGAGCTGCGGTTAAGTTTTGCCACGTTAAAAGCGCCTAGTGACGGCATTATCAGCGCCCGTTCGGTGCAGCCTGGAAGCGTGGTTGCGGCCGGCACTGAGCTGCTGCGCATGATCAAAAACGGCGCGCTGGAATGGCGCGCGGAGCTCAGCGCCAGTGACTTTTTGCGCGCGAAAGTGGGTGATTCGGTAAAGGTTTATACCGAAGGCGCAAGTGTGGTGGGAACGCTGCGCGCCATTGATGCCGGGCTGCAGATGCAAAGCCGAACCGGCGTGGTGTACGCGGATGTGCCCGAAGACGCCAGACTGCGCACCGGCACTTTTGCCCAAGGCCGAATTCAACTGGGAAGTCGTAACGGCCTGGTGTTGCCCGCCACCGCGATCGTGCAGCGCGATGGTTACAGCTATGTTTTTACCGAAAAAGACGGCGTTGTCAGCCAAAAACAGGTGCAATTGGGTGCAACAATAGAACAAAGTGTCGAGGTGGTGTCGGGGCTTGATGCGGCCACCGGTGTGGTGGCTGAAGGCGGTGGCTTTTTAACCGATGGTGACCGTGTGCTGGTGTTTGCCAGCCCAGCCGCGCCTGCGGTGAAGGCTGACGCGCAATGAGCCAAGATCGCAGCGGTGGGTTTAATCTCTCTGCGTGGGCGATTGCGCGCCCGATGCCTGCGATTTTGCTATTTATTATTTTGTGCGGCGCTGGTTTGTTAGGCTACAGCAAATTGGCAATTAGTAAGTTTCCTGATATTTCTATGCCGCTGGTCGGCGTTAGCATTAGTTTGCCCGGCGCGACACCGGCGCAGCTGGAAACCGAGGTCACGCGCAAAGTTGAAGATGCGCTGGCGAGCTTGTCGAAAATAAAAACCATTGCCTCGACCGTCACGGACGGCAATTCCACCACGTTGATTGAATTTCAGCTGGAGCGGGATCTGAACGAAGCGATGGTTGATGTGCGCGATGCCGTAACTCGGGTTCGGCTGGATTTGCCGCAGGAAATTGAAGAGCCGTTGGTCTCCAAGCAAGAGTTCGTGGGCGGCACGATGCTGACTTTCGCGGTTGAATCCGAGCAATTGAGCCCAGCGGAGCTAAGCTGGTTTGTCGATAACACCGTCAAAAAGGCGCTGTTTGGCATCAAAGGCGTTGGTGCGGTCAATCGCCAAGGCGGAGTAGAGCGCGAAGTACGGATTGATTTAAAGCCAGGCGTGTTGGAAAGCTACGGCATTACAGCTTCGATGATTTCACTGCAGCTGGCACAAAGCCAACTGGAGCGTCCAGGTGGCCGCACCCAATATTCCGGGGCTGAACAAACCGTGCGTGCGGTTGGCGTGGTGAACTCAATTGCGCAATTACAAGCATTTCAGGTAAGCATGCCGGACGGGCGCAAATTGCGCTTAGGCGATATCGCGAAAGTGGCGGACAGCGTCGCCGACCCGCGCGCGATTGCCTTGTTTGATGGTAAGCCGGTGGTGAGTTTTGGCGTGATCCGCACCCGTGGTGCTTCGGAAGTCAAGCTTGGGCGCGAACTGCGCGCTAAAATGGCGGAGCTGCAGCAGCGTTTCCCGCGCCTTAAATTTGTCGAAGTGGCCAGCACCGTCGAGGAAGCGGAGGACAGCTTCAAAAGCTCGATGACGATGCTAGTTGAAGGCTCGATTTTGGCGGTGATTGTGGTGTTTTTATTTCTACGCGATTGGCGCGCGACTTGGATTTCCGCGATTGCATTGCCGCTGTCCATTGTTCCGACCTTTGGTGTGATGTATTTGATGGGCTTTAGCCTCAACATCATCACGCTGCTGGCATTGGCGGTGGTGGTTGGGATTTTGGTCGACGATGCGATTGTGGAAATCGAAAACATCGTGCGGCATTTAAAAATGGGCAAATCACCGCTGCAGGCGGCAAGCGATGCCGCCGATGAAATTGGCGTGGCGGTGATTGCAACCTCAATCACGCTAGGCGCGGTGTTTGTGCCGGTCGCGTTTATGCCGGGAATTCCTGGAAAATTCTTTCGTGAATTTGGCTGGACCGCGGCGATTGCCGTGTTGTTTTCGCTACTTGTCGCGCGCTTACTGACGCCGATGATGGCGGCGTATCAGCTCAAAGCCAAACCGGTGGATCCATTGGAACACGACTCCGCGCTGATGCAGCGCTACTTGGGTTTGGTACGATGGGCGCTGAAAAATCGCGCACTGACCTTGGTTTTCGCGCTGCTGTTTTTTCTGTGCTCAATCGCGATCGTGCCGTTGATTCCTTCGACGTTTTTGCCGCCTTCGGACTTGGCGCAAACCAATTTGAGTATTGAGCTGCCACCGGGTTCGAGCTTAGCGCAAACTTATGCGCGTGCCGAGGAAGTGCGGCTCAAATTAAAGAGTATTCCCGAGTTGCGCAACGTTTACAGCACCATCGGCGGCGCGTTGGATTTGGGGGATCCTGGCAAAATGGAGGCGGCAGAAGTGCGCAAGGCCGTGTTGATTTTGAAGTGGGGGTCAGGGCAAGAACGTCAACGCGATCAAAAGCAGTTGGAACGAGAAACGCGACGCTTGCTGGAAGGCGTCACTGGTGTGCGTTTGAGCTTTTTAAGCAGCGAACCGGGCGAGCTGATGCAGATTGTATTGGCCGGTGACGACGCGCGGCTATTGACACAAGCGGCACTGGATCTGGAGCGCGCGGTTCGCACGCTGAAAGGCTTAGGCTCGGTCAGCTCGAGCGCTTCGCTAAAACGCCCGGAAATCTTGGTGATCCCCGACCCCGCACGCGCGGCGGAAATGGGCGTGAGCACCGCCGATATTGCCGATGCGGCGCGCGTGGCGACTGTGGGCGATTATCGTCAGCGCTTGGCCAAATTTAATCTACCTGATCGCCAAATTCCGATTCGGGTACGCATGGATCAAAGCGATTTAAATGACATGGAAGCGCTGCGCATGTTGCGTGTGCCCGGCAAGAACGGCCCGGTGCCGCTGAGCAGTGTCGCCAACATTATCCTTGCCAGCGGCGCGCAACAAATGACGCGCTTTAACCGCGAGCGAAACATAACGCTGAGCGTGGAGTTGAACGGCCGCCCGCTCGGGGATGTCATGGATGAAATTAAGCGCTTGCCCGCCGCATTCAAATTGCCGGTCGGAATTCGCCTGATTGAAACCGGTGATACCGAAGTATTTGTCGAACTCTTCACCGGCTTTCTACTAGCAATGGGCACCGGCATCTTCTGTGTTTATGGCGTCTTGCTTTTGCTCTACAACAACGCTTTTCATCCGATCACCATTTTAATTGCGGTGCCATTATCCGCCGGCGGTGCTTTTGGTGCGCTGCTGCTGACACACAATTTCTTGTCCTTGCCCGCGCTGATTGGCTTGCTGATGTTGATTGGTATCGCCACCAAAAACTCTATTTTGCTGGTCGATTATGCCGAAATGGCCGAACACGAACAGGGCATGAAGCGCTTTGACGCCGTCGTTGACGCCTGCAAAAACGCGTGCAGCCGGTGCTGATGACCTCGATTGCGATGGTCGCTGGCATGCTGCCGATTGCGCTGGGCTTTGGCGCCGATGCCTCCTTCCGCGCACCGATGGCGGTTGCGGTGATTGGCGGCTTGATTACTTCAACGCTGCTCAGTTTGGTGGTGATTCCGGCGGCCTATACGGTGATTGATGATATTTCTAGGCGGTTTAAGGGGCGGGCTGGGTAATAAAAAAACTATATAGATTAAATAGACCGACAAAGCCCCGAAGGGGCGCAATTTGATAGCCCAGGGCAACGCCCTGGGTTAACGTTTACGGGAGTTACGACAAGCCCTGAAAGGGCGGAATTGAGCACTCGCCTTATACCTGCCAGCTATTTTGCACCATCAAAAGTCGAATATATTTCATGTCTGAAAAATATTTCTTTAATCGTATTCAGTATTAAATTCGTGAATTGCAGCAGTAAGTAAACGCACAAAATCTTTCGCGTCTGAAAAATAATTTCTGAAAGCCATTCGTATTTCTTCGCTGGTGTCTGCTTTTACCAAAACGACATCAAGTGCAGGGTTCTCTTTTTCCAGTCTAAACAATTCTTTCAACGCATCGGCTGAATCTTTGTAAGAATGTGTTTCTAGTTCGCCATCTGATTTAAAAATCAGAATAGTGTTTCTATTACTGGTGGCTGCAGACTCAACTGAATTAAGCCCAGTAAAATTGCGAATTAAGTGAAGTTCGCTGTCGAGTGATAAAAACTCATTCAGCAATTTTTTGCCGTCAATTTCAGGCATTGAACCAACGCTTTTTTCATAATGACGAGCTAGAATTTCACTGGCTAGAGCCATGCATTGCTCATATCTCTTATCACCTTGCTGAAATTTTGGCTGATTGACAGTTATGAAGCCAATTACTTCTACTGCGGTAGCCCAGGCGTGCTGAACCAAGGTGCGGTATTGTATTTCGAGAAATAGACCCTTATATAATTCGCCATTTTTTGAATTTACGTCGTAAGAATAAACATCATGAATGCCCCTGTATCCGGTAATCTTC
>JAYTAO010000553.1:0-16128 GCA_043737435.1 Rhodanobacteraceae bacterium
AAAGCATGAGGCCGCGCTCAATTTCACTAAAACCGCGGCAGAGCTTGAGCGTCAAGTGCGTGCCTTTTTTCCCTTCCCAATTGCGCAGGCTGAAATTGCCGGGGAAACCGTGCAAGTTCTAGCCGCGCAAGCCCAGCCGCTGGCGCAATCGCTCGCCGCGCCAGGGCCGGAGGATTTGGGCACAGTGGTTGCTGCCAACAAGCATGGCATTGATCTGCGCTGCAGCGAAGGTGTTTTGCGTATTACTCAGCTCAAACGTGCAGGCGGCAAGGTGATTCGCGCCGCAGATTATCTCAACGCCCGGCCGGAGTTAAAATCTTGAGCAGCCGTGTGATTGCCGCACACGCGCTGAGATTGGTGTTGGAAAAAGGTAAAGCTTTGGACGTCGCCTTGAGCGAAGCAGTGGAAAATAACACCATTGATGCACGTGATCGCGCCTATGCCCAGGCGCTTTGTTTTGCTGCGTTACGCCATGGTTATGCATACCAAGTCGTGATCAGCGAACTGGTGCCGAAAGCACCGGCCCCGGCGCTGATGGCACTGCTTATGATCGGATTTGCTGATGTTGCAGTGCTGGGTACCGCGGCATTTGCAGCGGTCAATGAGGCGGTAAATGCTGCACGGCTTTTGGCGCTGCCGTATGCGGTCGGCCTAGTCAACGCGGTGATGCGGCGTTTTGCCCGTGAACACGTTCAGCTGTTGCATAGCGCCGCGGCAAAAAGCGCACAAGCGCGCTCGGGACTACCCGGCTGGCTAGAACAAAACTTGCGTGCGGCGTATCCGACGCAGATGGATGAAATGACCGATGCGCTGAAAAAACCGGCGCCGATGTGGCTGCGGGTCAATCCCAAAGCCGGATCAGCGGCGGCTTATTGGCAGCGTTTTGACGCCGAACGCGCTGAACATGTTCAGCTTTTTTCCAAACTCGGGCAGGCGTTGGTGCTTGATTCCACCCCGGTATCAGAGCTGCCCGGCTTCCATGATGGCGACGTCTCCGTGCAAGATGGCGCAGCACAGCTGGCGGCGTTGCTGATTGCGCCTAAATCTGGTGAATTTATTCTGGACGCCTGTGCAGCACCCGGTGGCAAAACCGCACATCTGTTGGAGCTGGCCCCAGGTGCCCGTGTTGTCGCGGTGGATGCGGACGCGCAACGACTGAAACGCGTGGCCGAAACCCTGGTGCGCATTGGCGCAACGGCGGAGCTGATCGCGTGCGATGCGGCGGCACTGCCAGAGTTTGGTGCTACCTCAGACTTAAGCGCTTTCGACGCCATTTTGCTTGACGCCCCCTGTACCGCCACCGGCGTTTTGCGTCGGCATCCTGACATCGCTTGGCTGCGGCGTGCCAGCGATGTTGGGCAAACCTGCGCCCAACAACAGCGCTTGCTCGATGCGCTTTGGCCGCGTCTGAAATCGGGAGGACGCCTGCTTTATGTGACTTGTTCGTTATTGCCCGCCGAGAATGCTCAGCAAATTGCTGCGTTTTTAGCGCGCACCCCAGATGCCGAAATGCAGGAGTTCCCGCTTGAATTGCGCTGGTTTGGCGCCACTGTCAGTGGCGGAACCGCTACACAGCCAAATCTGGGCCGGCAAAACTTGCCTGGACAAAATGGTATGGATGGATTTTTTTATGCGCTGGTGCGCAAACGTTGATTCGGCTATTTCATTCGCGTAAATCTTTACGGTTAGGCGCGCTAGCGCTCTTGGCGCTAACCAGTGTCAGTCAAGCAGGCACACTCAGCATTGAAAATGCTGAAGCCTGGGGCGACGTACTATATTTGCAACTCAATTTTTTGCCTGACGCCGATGTGCTTGAAGCCTTGGACGCCAGCGTGCCACTTAAGTTCGTGTTACGCCAGCGCACATTTGGCTCGATACTGGTGCGATACCTGCCAGAGCAAACTATTGCGCTGAGCTATGCAGCGCTACTGGAACGCTTTGAGCTTATTTCCGACGGCTCCGTCAAACCCTACCGCTTGCGCGCCGAACTGCTAGACGCGTTTAGTAATTTGCAGATAGCTAGCACGCCGGGCGTTACCGAGGTGCGCTTGAGTTTGAGTATTGGCGCCTTGCCAGCACCACTGCGGCTTCCGGCGACGCTGGACTCGGATTGGTGGTTGGACAGCGGCTGGGTCAAGGTTCGAACAGGTGATGGTCTGCCTAGTAATGACCTGCCTAGCAAGGGCACCACTTCGAGTCACGAACAATGAATTTGTTTTTGCGCGCGCTGCCAGCCGTGGCATTTTCGGTGCTTTTTGCTTTTGCCCTGTATTTGGCTGGTAGTGGCGATGAGATAGGCCCTGCATTCGTGCCGTGGGCAAACACGCTGGTAGTAGCGGCGGGCCTATCGTTTGGGGTTGTGCTCGGTTTGCTCGGCAAACGTAGCGTCGGGCTATATCGGGATTGGCGCAACGCCGCACCCGGCGCTGGGCTGCGCTTGCGACTACTCGGGCTGCTGTTAATCCTCACGATACCGCCCTGGATTTTGCTTTACGGCTTTAGCTTAAAGTTCTTAAACTCAACGATAGACAGTTGGTTTAGAGTTGAAGTCGAACAAGCGCTTTTTGCTGCACGCGACGTGGTGCGCGAATCGCTACAGGCCGAGCAAAATTTTGCCATTGAACGTACGCGCAGCCTGAGTGACTCGTTAATGGTGCTGGATCTGAATGCAGAATTGAATGAAGCATTGGAACGCTCTGGCGCGCTGCAGCTCAGCGTTTTTGATGAACGTGGCGAAAGCATCGCCAGCGCAAGCGCCGATACCCGGTTTTTATTGCCCATATCACCTACGAATTTGGATCGCGAGCGCGCCTTGGAATCGCCGTTTTGTGATGTTGAAGGGCAAGGTAATTCTGCGCTGACCTTGCGCGTATTGCGGCCCCTTTCTGGAGCCCGTTGGCTGGAAGCGCGCTTCGCGCCCACACGCAATTGGGCTGAGCGCGCAAATCAAATTGAAATACAACTCAATGAGTACAAACAGCTGAAATATCTGCGTGGCGCTTTGAAGACAACGCTGGTGATCGTGCTTAGTGTCGTGCTTTTGCTTGGTGCCTTGGTGGCGCTGTATTTGGCGCTAGCCATCTCAAAGCGTCTGGTCGCGCCATTGACGAATTTAGTCGCCGCCAACCGTCGAGTTGCGGCGGGTGATTACACCGCCCGAGTTGAAGAAGGGGGCGCCACAGAATTGGCTTTGCTGGCACGCTCATTTAATCAGATGACCGGGGATTTGGAACGCGCCAACGTGCAAGCCCATCACAGCGGCATCCAAGCCATGGCGGATCGCAGCTTTTTGGAAACCGTGTTGGAGCGCATTCGCTCGGGCGTGCTGATTCTTGATGGAGAAAAATTGAAAGGCGCTAATGCCGCCGCCAGTGAATTATTGGAAGTGCCGTTAACGCAGATGTTGGGCCAGTCGCTTGAGTTTTTGGGGCAAACGCATTCCAGGCTGCGCCCGCTGACGGAAATGTTGCTGATGCATGCACGCACCCAAGCGCGGGAATGGCGCGCTGAGATCGCGCTTGATGCGGCTTTGGGAAAGCAGCTTATTTTGTTGCGCGGCGCACGTTTGCCGGATGCCCCAAGCGAATCTAGCACCGGCCTAACTAGCACCGGCCTAACTAGCGCTGGCCTATCTGGCACCGGCACCGGTGGCCAAGTCGTCATTTGTGACGATGAGGGTGACGTGGCACGCACACAGCGCGATAGTGCTTGGAGTGAAGTCGCACGAAGGCTTGCGCATGAGATTAAAAATCCACTAACCCCAATCCAGCTCGCGGCAGAACGGCTACGGCGAAAATACCTTACTACGCTACCGGAGGCGGATCGCGATGTACTGGATCGCGCGACCCACACCATTGTTGCGCAAGTGGAATCACTAAAAACCATGGTCAACGCATTTAGCGATTATTCGCGGCCACCGCAATTGCAAATGTTGCCGGTGGACGTACCCGGCTTGGCCTATGAAGTCGCCGAGCTCTACGCCAGTGAATCGCAAAAGGTCAGTTTCGAGTTTGATTTCGAAGCGGTTCGCAGTGCATCCAAATTGCGCGCTGACTCCGGCCGCCTGCGTCAGCTCCTACATAATTTAATCAAAAATGCCCAAGAAGCGGCGGACGGCAAGGCCGTCATTATCCAAATCAGCGCCCAGCTGCGCACCGAAGGCAACGGCCGCTGGTATGAACTGAGCATCGCTGACAATGGCCCCGGTTTACCCAGTGCACTGCGCGAACGCTTGTTTGAACCCTACACCACCAGTAAAACCAAAGGTACTGGCTTAGGCCTTGCCATCGTCAAAAAAATCGCTGAGGAACACGGCGGCAGCGTGCGCGCGGATGTAAAGCAAGAGGGCGGCGCGGTGTTTAGGGTGCGATTTCCGCTGAATGTTTAAGACTTTGCAAGCTAGGTAACGGCGCGGCTTTGAGCGCAATAAGGGTTGCACGCGATTTTTTACGAAATGTTGCACTGCAGCTACAACTTGTCCTATTGACGGCGTAGTCTCCGCGCGTTTTCTAAACGAATAACCGCCGTTGTACTTCCAATTCATCGCCTCAAACACGGGCCAGAACACAAGTTGCCGTTTCTCGTTTTGCCAAGCAAATCACGTTTTTAATTCGAGTGTTTGCATAGCAAAGCTATTAGTTCACACTCTTTTGGATGATTTCGATGCGTTTTAATTTTTTTGCCGCGCTGTTTTTCGGCGCGGCTCTTGCTCCATGTGCGATGGCGCAAACTGTTTTTATCAATGAAATTCATTACGACAATTCCGGCACCGACAGCGGCGAACGCGTCGAAGTGATCGCGCCTACGGGCACGAATTTGACCGGTTGGAAGGTCGTGGGCTACGACGGCTCTGGCGGCACAAGTTATGCGACTTTTACTTTAAGCGGCACCACTGCGAATCAATGTGGCGGTTATGGCACCGTAGTTGCCACCACCACCGGTTTACAAAACGGCGCACCTGACGGTATTGCGCTGGTTAATGCCGCTGGCGCATTGGTACAGTTTCTAAGCTATGAAGGCGGCTTCGTCGGCAGCGGCGGCGCCGCAAATGGACTCAGCAGCGTCAACATCGGGCAATCAGAAGATGGCAGCGCCGCAGCTGGGCAATCGCTGCAGCTTTCCGGCACCGGCACGACCGCAAATAATTTTGTCTGGAACGCATCTCGCACGGCAAGTTTTGGCGCGTGCAATAGCGGGCAAAGCTTTACCGCACCTGATGCGGCACCAACGATTGCAAGTGTGAGTCCAGCTTCTGGCACAAACGGTGTCGCACTCGCCATTAATGTCACGGTGAACTTTTCCGAAACTGTCACCACCAGCGGCACATGGTTTGCTTTGAATTGCTCGATTTCCGGCGCCAAGGCAGCGGTCGTTAGCGGCACAGGCGCCACGCGCACCATCGATCCCACGGTGAATTTTGCTGCTTCGGAAACCTGCACGCTGAGCGTAACCGGCGCCAATGTCAGTGATATTGACGGCATCATTTCGCCAATGGCGGCCAATTACAGTACTAGCTTTACCACGCTCGCCGCCGCCGATGCCGCACCAGCCGTTGCCAGCCTAGTGCCTGCCGCGGGCTCAGTTACCGTTGCCGTGAACAGCAACATCACCGTCAATTTTTCTGAAGCCGTCACCACCACCGGCGCGTGGTTTGGCTTGAGTTGCTCGGCATCCGGCAATAAGACTGCGGTTGTCACCGGCACCGGTGCTTCCCGCACGCTAGATCCCAACGCTGATTTCAGCTCGTTGGAAACTTGTACCTTTAGCGTGAACGCGGCAAATGTGTCTGACATTGATGGGCTGGCGACCCCGATGGCAGCAAATTACACCGCCACATTAAAGATGGCGGGTGCCGCGAGCGGCTATTACGGCAGTGCTGTCACCAACAGTGCGGCGGCATTACGCAGCTCGCTGCACAACATTATTGATGACCACACCAAGGTCAGCTATTCCGGCATTTGGTCCGTCATTGCGCAAGCCGAACAAGATCCGATGAACAGCAATAACGTTTTGGAAATCTACAAAAATGCCAGCTATCCAAAAGTGTTGGCGGGCAACAATAATTACAACCGCGAACATAGCTGGCCGAAAAGCTTGGGCTTTCCCGATGACGGTCCGAACAATTTCTGCTACACCGACGGCCACCACTTAATGGCGTCTGACATTACTTACAACTCGGCGCGTGGCAATAAATATTACGGTAACTGCACCTCGGGCTGCACCGAGTACACCACTCAGGCGAACTTCAACCAGGGCGGCGGATCGGGCGTTTATCCAGGCAATTCCAATTGGACCAATAGCGTACTTTGGCAAACCTGGAACAAGCGCAAAGGCGAGGCCGCACGGGCGATGTTTTATATGGATGTCCGCTACGAGGGCGGCGCCAATGGCAACACCGGCAGCGCGGAACCAAATCTGGCGCTGACGGACAACGCCAGCTTGATTGGACAAAGCTCCGGTAATACTACCGGCACCGCTTACATGGGCTTATTGAGCGTATTGTTGCAGTGGCACATTGATGACCCGGTCGATGACCGTGAAGTCTTGCGCAACCAAATTGTGTTCAACGCGCAGGGTAATCGCAATCCGTTTATTGACCATCCAGAGTGGGTCAAATGTATTTATCAAAACATCTGTAACTAACCTACACAGATTTAAATATAACAAATCAGACCCCGGCCGACGCCGGGGTTTTTTATTTGGTTTTGCCCTGCCGTGCAAAATTTGTCATTGACGTAGGCGTGCATTTTTGCCAGCTTTAGGGGCTTCCAAAAAAAGAGAGTTTTATGTCCAGTACCCGCTATCGCTTAGTGACCCGCAGCGACTTTGACGGCTTAGTTTGCGCAGTGCTGTTGAAAAAACTTGATTTGATCGACGAAATTGCTTTTGTGCATCCTAAAGATATGCAGGACGGCAAAATTGCGATTACCGATCGCGACATTACCGCGAACCTTCCCTACGTGCCGGGCGCGCACATGGTTTTCGATCACCATGCCAGCGAGCTGACCCGTTTGGAAGGGCAGTCACAGGATATCAAGGCTTCAGGCAATCATGTCATTGACGCTGCTGCGGCGTCGGCCGCGCGCGTAGTTTACCGGCACTTTGGTGGTAGCGACCGGTTTCCGAGTATCTCCAGTGAATTGATGCACGCGGTGGACCAAGCGGACTCAGCGCAGTATTCATTGGACGAAATTTTGTATCCGGAAAGTTGGGCGCTACTCAATTATTTAATGGATGCGCGCACCGGTTTAGGGCGGTTTCGTAATTTTAGGATTTCTAATTATCAGTTGATGATGGATTTGATTGATTGCGTCGGCGATTACAGCATTGAGCGCATATTGGCGCTGCCGGATGTGGCCGAGCGCGCTGAAGTGTTCGAAAACCATCGCGGCCCGGCTACTGTGCAATTGCGCAAGGTTGCCACTGTGCATGGGCACTTGGTAGTGGCTGATTTTCGCAATCAATCCGTTATCTTTGCCGCCAGCCGTTTTTTGCTTTACGCGCTGTACCCAGAAACCAGTATTTCCATCCACGTTTTGTGGGGCGTGAAGCAACAAAACACGGTGTTTGCAATAGGTAAATCCATCATCAACCGCGCCAGCAACACCCATGTCGGCAATTTGTGCTTGCAATACGGCGGTGGCGGCCATGAAAACGCGGGCACCTGTCAGGTTGCTAATGAAGACGCAGAGCGTGTTTTGGCGGAATTGATTGCGCAAATCACGGCCGATGGTTCTAGCCGTTAACTGCCGTTTTTTCAAAAATCGCCATTAAATTCCTGCGGGCGCTAAAAGGACGAACAAAAAATTTATGCCCTATATCGACACCGTAAAGCCAAACCCCGCGCGCTCCTGGATGGCACATATGTCCGCCGGATTGGGCTTGTTGGCCCTATTGGGCGTGGCCTGCTTTCATTTTCCCGAACTGCTGACGAGTCGAGACTTTCGTGCGGTTTACACCGAACATTTCGCACGCAATTTACTATTGATTGGCACGATCTCAGCTTTTATTTTGGGCACGATCGCGATCTTACGCGGGCGTAATCGCCGCATTGCGCTGGTGGGGGTTTGCAGTGCTGCGCTCGCGGTTTTATTGGGCGGTGCAACGGTGCACTTTGGCGCGATTAATTCCACTGCGTATTCGCTTGGCCTAGATTGGTTCGTAATTTCGCTGTTTTTCTCGACAATCGTATTCGTGCCGATCGAACGAATGTTGCATGTGCGCAACCTTTCAACGCTGCGCCCAGAGTGGCGTACTGATTTGAGCTATTATTTTTTCAGCCACCTGTTGGTGCAATTTGTGTTGATTGCGGTCACGGCATCGGCGAGCACGATGGATGCATTAGTCGCAAGCGCCAGTCTGAAAAGTTCGATCCAAGCCTTGCCCGTATGGCTGCAGTTTTTGCTTGCGGTCTTGTGTGCCGACTTATTTCAAGCCAGTCTGCACAGAATTTATCACCACGTGCCGTTCCTGTGGCGCTTTCATGCAGTACATCATTCCAGCCGCCATATGGATTGGCTTGCGGGCTCGCGCGTACACTTGATCGAAGTAGTGCTGACACGCAGCGCCGTACTGTTGCCACTCGTCGTGCTGGGTTTTGCCCCGGCTGCGGTCAATGCCTATGTCGTGCTTGTCGGTATTCAAGCGGTGCTGGCACACGCAAATTTAAATATCAATTTTGGCTGGTTAGAGTATGTGCTAGTCACGCCGCGCTATCACCACTGGCATCACGCACGGCACGTAGATTACATGTATGTGAACTACGCCATTCACTTGCCCCTGGTCGATATGCTAATGGGTACTTTCAAGCTGCCGCCCAAAGCCGTGTGGCCCGACGAATACGGTGTTATGAAGTTGGAAACGGTTCCGACTGGGCTGGTGGCGCAAGCGTTGATGCCATTTTCGCCAAAGAAGACTTTTGCCAATTATGTTGGCAAAGAGCAGGCGACTAGGGAGAAATTGTAATAAGGTAATATTGCAGCGCCTAGAACGTAGCTAAGTACTGCGCACCCCCGAGCGATTGCATTTGCTTGACTGCCCAACTGGCGCGTTGGTGCATGGCGCTACTGGGTTTTGCCGCGTTGTACACATGTGGATTGGGCAGGCTAGCTGCGAGCAGGGCCGCTTGATACGGGGACAGACGGGCAGGTGTGGTGCCGAACGCACGCGCTGCACCGGCGCATGCTCCGAACGTTGCGTCGCCAAATTCAACGACGTTTAAATACATTTCTAGAGTGCGCCGTTTGGGCCAAAGTATCTCGATCAGGCCGGTGAAGTATGCCTCTAAACCTTTGCGCACGTAGCTGCGCCCCTGCCAGAGGAACAAATTCTTGGCGAGCTGTTGCGTAAGGGTGCTAGCACCGCGCCTGCGGCCTTTTTCTTTGACCGCCTTGGCAAGTTCGGTGAAATCAAAGCCATGATGCGTATTGAAACGCTGATCTTCTGAGGCAATGACCGCCATCGGTAGATTCGGGCCTAAGTTCGTTAAGCTCAACCAACAGCTATGCGCATGAAACGGTAGCCCTGCGCGCGTGGCTTCAATGCTGCGCGCGATGCGGATCGCCGAGGTTGGCGGATTAATCCAACGAAACATCAGCACCAAGCTAAAACTGCCTAAAAAAAAGCCTAGCAGGCTCAACAGCAAAAACGCGCGCAGCTTGCGCCAAAAACTGCGCTTAACGCCGCTATTTGCAGAAACTTTTGCTTTCGCAAATGCCATCGCTACGGCGCAAGCAAGTGCTGGCGCAAAAATGCCGCGACTGCCAAGCGGGTTCGATCCACATTGGCTTTCTTTTTAAACCCGTGCCCTTCATCGGCGGCGGTAATCGTCCAAACTGCCTTGCCGTTCGCGCGCACGGCGGCCGCAATTTGGCTCGCTTCCGAGGCGGGTACGCGGGGATCGTTGGCTCCCTGAATCACCATCAGCGGCGCCTGTATTTTTGCTGCGTGCTTGAGCGGTGAGATAGCGTCAAAAAATTTCTTGATCGCAGGCACGCGCTCGTCACCATATTCGGCACGGCGCAAATCGCGGCGATAATTCGATGTATTTTGCAAAAACGTTGCTAGATCACTGATGCCAACGGTGTCCACGCCACATGCCAAACGATTGGAGTAGCGCACCATTCCGGCCAAAGTCATAAAACCGCCGTATGAGCCACCCATTAAGGCAACCCGCTTGTTATTAAGATCGGGCTGGGTGGCGATCCAATCGAGTAAAGAGCCGATGTCGCCAACGGCGTCGCCGCGTTTCACACCGTCGTCCATTTGCGTGAAAAGGCGTCCATAGCCAGTAGAGCCGCGCACGTTCGGCACAATGACGAAGATGTGCAGTTCGTTCACTAAATACTGTATCCACGCATCAAAATTCGGCCGCGCTTGAGATTCCGGCCCGCCATGAATCAAAATGAGCACCGGGTAGGGGCCGACAATGTGCGGGCGATAAGCGAAGGCCTGCACGTTGTAAATTGTCTCGTCGCGTCCACCCACATATTGAATACGATCGGGCAACGCCATGCTGCCCGGCTGTAGTCCGCCCAGCTCATGCTTGGTCCAAGGGGTAATTTCACCAGAGGCGGTGTCTAAAACAAAGGCATCGCCTGCAATTTGCGCGCTGCTTAAACTCATGAGTACACGGTTTAAACGCGGATGAAAACTTAAGCCGGTAATCACGCCTGGCGCAGCTGCAGCGGTAGCGATTGCTTTGCGCATGTCGGTCAGTTGGTAAACTTGCACCTCACTAGAGCCATCCAAATTCACGTTTAACGCGACTTGTGACGCGTCACTGTTTAAGCTGTACTCCTCAACGTCATGCAGGATGTAGGGACTGATTTGCAGACTCTTTTTCGTTGCTAAATCAAAACGAAACAGCTGCACATAATCCTTGCCCGCGTCACTTAGATAAAACACCGACTTGCCATCTGGTGCATAGCGCGCATCACGAGCGCCGACGCCGCGCGCGGCGGTAATTGCTAACCGTTTCTTAGTTTTTAGATCGAACTCGATCAAGTTGGAATCTAAGACTGACGCGACGTTTTGCAAAAGCAATTTTTCGCCGCCCGCGGCCACATCGTTTACGTACCAAGCGCCGCGCGGGTCGGATGCTGCAGCGGCAAAAACAACTCGGGTTTTTCCTGGCTCCCTGGTATCACCCATGCGGATTTGATACTGACCATTAGCATCGGTGCGCGTGTAAGCAAATTGCAAGCCATCCGGCGCATAAACCGGACGCTCATTGCGCGTGCCGGTGCCTTCGGTCAGCAACGTCGTTTCATTAATTAATAAATTATACCCATACAGCTGAAATTGCTCATCACCGCCGGTGTCACGGGCATAAATCATCGCGGGTGCGGCCGTGTTGTGATTGATGATGGCGCTTAGGATAGGTTCTCGCTCAAACGTCAGTTGGGTGCGCGCGCCCATCGGTGCTCGCACCGCATGCAGCTGCTGGGTATCACCAAAGCGGGTTCCGATCAACGCGCCATCACCATGCGGAAGCCAGCCAAAAACCACTCCCGAGCGCGCTTCCAGGTACGGGCGCATTGCTTTCGCGTCACTGTGCAACGCCGCCGGTACGTTTTCTAGCTGCAACGCGCCTTCGCTGCTGCGCTGGATTTCAACCGCGCCAAGATCGGTGCAGCCGAGCAGCAAGGCCAAAGCTGAGGCTAAAGAGACGTCTCGCTGGCTGGCACGGAAAAAAATGTCTGGAAAAAAGGCGTTACAGCGAAAGAAATTAGTTCGTTTCATGGCGAATTCCAAAGGGTTGCGGCGGCAGTTTAAGCATTTCGCTGCAAAAGCGGCGCTTTTGCACTCAATTTTTATTCAACAAAACCCCATCGGGCGTCAGCGCCTGACTTAACAGCATCCTTCACCGAATGAGCTTCAAGCATTGCAACTCTTATGTCGAGGTTCGAAGCAGTTTGGTTTCGAGCTGTGTCAGGTATGATGGAGTTGGAAAAAACTCGGAGCTCAACATTTGTTTTATCATCAGGTGTATTCATGGCTAAACGGACTCCGCGGTTCATTTTCACATCCGTTGGCATCCGGGCGCAAATTGGATGTTTTGAGGCGCAGCATGCAATTTGCAACTTGGTCACGGGTTTCCCCGGCGCTAAAGCTGTTTCCTTGGGTTGCGGGTCATCCGCTGATTGGTACCAACGGTTATTCGGGCTATTTCCGCAATTATTTGCATGAGTACGCAGATCTTTGCTTTGCCGCGCACTTTCTGCAGCCGGATGATTTTTTTGTTGACGGCGGCGCAAATGTTGGTACTTGGTCGCTTATGGCGGCACTGCATGCGGGGGCCAATGTGCTTGCCGTTGAACCCGCCCCAGATACGTTAAAAGTTTTGCGCGCTAACATCGCGCTCAACGGCCTAGAAGCGAAAATCAGCGTGGCGCCGGTTGCGCTATCGGATCAGCTAGGTGAGGCGAGCATGAGCGGCACAGGTTTGACGCGATCTGTCAAAGCGCTCAGCCCGCGCAGCACTGATGAGCCGGTAATTAGCCTTTCGACTCTGAGTAGTCTAGTTGCCGATGTCGTGCCCGCGTTGGTAAAATTAGACCTTGAAGGGCACGAATTGCCCGCATTACGAGGTGCCGGAACTTTGCTTAGCGAGCGAAAAATTGTCGCTTGGTGCATTGAAGCGAACACCTTGGCAGAGGCTATTGCTCTGCACGAGGTGATGAAAGGACACGGTTATTTGCTGCGTTATTATTTGCCTGCGCAGCGCAAGTTGACAGAATTTCGGCCGGACCCTTGTTTTCAATACAATTTGATTTTTGTAAGGGACGTCGCGGAAGCCGATGCGAGGCTGGTGAGGGGTCGAACATTAGAGCTATTCGGCAGACGCATTTAAGTAAAAGCGGCTGAATCGAATGCCATCGAAGCCTTTTGCCTTAAAACTACCACTGGATTCCATTAGGTACATAAACCCGCTCAATCTTTATGAAAGCGCTCTAAAGCATCCACTTCCTCCTCAGAAAACCCCGACGCCATCCGTGCAGAACGATTGAACGGCCCGCGCACCATGCCGCTGGCGTGGCTGCGCAACAACATTAAAAACGTTTCGGAAACGGGCTTGTTTTCCAATGCGCAGGCATAAGAAAACCAGCGGCTGCCAATCGCGACGTGGCCAATCTCTTCGCTCAGTATTAGCTGCAAAATCTCTACCGCGCGCGTATCTCCGACATGCTTGAGCTTGTAGATTATGCCCGGCGTGACATCTAAACCCCGTGCTTCTAGAAGGCGCGGTACCAGCGCCATGCGGGTCAGTAGATCTGCGCGAGTTTTTCGCGCCATCTCCCACAGGCCGTTATGCGCCGGAAAATCACCATAGCGATAGCCCAATTCAATCAACCGATCGTTGAGCAGCGTGAAATGGCGCGCTTCATCGGCGGCAACACCCGCCCAATCGGTGTAGAACGCGTCCGGCATATTGGGAAAGCGATAGGCGGCATCCCAGGCCAAATTGATCGCGTTGAATTCAATATGTGCTACCGCATGGAGCAGCACCGCGCGGCCCTCGGCGGAACCAAGCTTGCGCTGCTGCAGGAATTTAGGCTCCACTAGTTGCGGCAGATCCGGGCGGCCAGGAATATCCATGGGCATGGGTGTGTGCGGGTGCGCCAAGCTGTAGGCACCCACACGAATATTTTCCGCATGCAGCGCGCTGAGACGAACTTTTTTGCTGGGATCGCGGGCGTTTAAGCACTCTAGAGCGGCGGATTGAATATTTTGCGGGTGTAAAACACTCATGATCGGCCTTCCCAGATTAAAAGTTCAGCATTAGCTAAGGGCTGAAAAAAATTCGACGTATCAATCTCCGGCAAGCGCCCTGGCTGGCAAGCGGGTTTCGGCTCAACAAGCTTCGCAAGTTCCGAGTTTGCGTTTTCAGAATTAACCCTATTTTCACCTTCAAACATTGGCCAGCGTAGCAATTTGCATTGCACAACTGACTGCCTTCTAACGTCGAATTTCATGATTCGGCTTCAAAGCTTCAGCGATAACCCGTCCGCCAGCGCGCTGCGATAGGCTGCCGCCGCAGGAAGAATTGCCAAGATCACGCTCGTTAAAAAGACCAGCGCTAGGCCGATCAAGGTACGCGTGCTGAGCCAATTGACGCTCAAAAAAAGGCCGTATCGGCTCGCCAGCGTATTTGCAAAAAGCGCCAGCAAAATTGAAATCAGCACTGCGCCCAATGCCAGCCCGGCCAATGTCAACGCCGCACTTTCTAATAGCAAAAGCGAAAAAATCTGATGCCCGCGTGCACCCACAGAGCGCAAAATCGCCATTTCCCGGCGGCGTTGCTCCAGGGTGGCAATCAAGGCCATCATCATGCCTAGTAAGCCGGTAACCACGACCGCAATCGATACTAAGCTGAGCGCCTGTTCGGCCACACCCACGAGTTGCCAAAGCTGCTGCAGTGTTGCGGTCGGTAAAATTGCCAGCAATGGCTCACTTGCGTCGTCATTAATTTTACGCTGTAACGCCAACGCCATCGGCCGCACTTTTAAGCCGACAAAAAACGCAGTGATCGCTTTTGGTGGGTGCTCCGCAGCTGCGTGATCTGTGCCTAGTGATCCGTTTGTAACGCCATTTACCGGTTTAGTGGCGATGCGCGCGCTGCCGTCAAAACCCTCATGCATGCGGTCAATCGCAGCAAGATTGACGAACACTGATTGATCGATCGGTGTGCCGGTTGCTGATAGCACGCCAACGAGAGTCTGCTGCGCGTGTTCGTGCTTGATGAAACCAATATTTCCAAGCCCATGTGACACCGCAAGCCTAGCGCCTAGAGTAAGCCCCAGCTTTTCTGCGACCGCCGAACCAACCACGGCTTGCGCTAAGTTGTTATTAAACGCCTGGCCTTGACTAAATTCCAACATGCGTTTCGCGCCAAAGCGATAGTGCTGAAACATTGCATCCGTGGTACCTACCACGCGATAGCCCTTATAAGAGTCGCCTAAGGAAATGGGAATGGTCCAACTCACTGAGCTTAAATTGGCATAGCGCTGATAACTTGCCCAGCTGACGTTATTACTAGCTTCCCCAACGTGAAAGACGGTGTAGAGCATCAGTGGCACAGCACCCGTGCGCGCGCCCACGATTAAATCGGTGCCACTAAGCGTGCTTTGAAAGCTGCTGCGTGCGCTGGCGCGTATATGTTCAACCGCCAATAATAATGCGCTACTAAAGCCAATGGTGAGCACGCAAAGAAAAGCGCTGAACCACCGATTTCCTAAGCTTTTTAGCGCCAGCGAGAGCAAGGTCATGAATTTGCCTCGGCAAAATCCTGGTTGGCATCCCCAGATAAAAACGCAGCCGCATTGATATCTGCTATGTGTACGGTGCGATCAAAATAGCGCTCCAAAGTGGGGTCGTGACTTACAAAGAGTAACGCCGCACCGGAGCGTTCTACCTGCGCAAGCAGCAGTTGCATGAAGCGCTCGCGGTGCTCGAGATCAATGGCGCTGGTGGGTTCGTCACAGATGATCAGGCCGGGTGCGCCGAGCAGGGCGCGCGCGAGCGCCACTCTTTGTTGTTGCCCGACACTTAAACGACTAACCGCTTTCTGTTGCGCGTTCGTTGGCAGCCCAAGCGCTGTTAGTAAGTTAGTAGCTGCGTGTGTGGGGCTAGTTCCCTGAGTCAAAGCACGGTGCGCACGCAAACTGGAAAATCGGCAAGGCAGCAGTACATTGTCTAGCACGTTTAGAAAGCCAAGCAGGTTAAATAACTGAAACACAAAGCCTAGATGATCGGCGCGAAACTGATCGCGTTTACCCGCTGCAAGCTTGGAAATAGTTTGACCCAACACAGTTATTTCACCTGCACAAGGCTGCAGCACGCCGGCTATAAGTTGCAATAGCGTACTTTTGCCGCTGCCGCTAGCACCTTTCAGAAATAATTTTTCACCCCGTTCCAACGTGAAATTCGCGATGTTGAGGATCAACGGTGCCGGGCAGCTCGGCGATCCTCCCGGCCAACTAAATTGAAGTTTTTGGATTGCAACAGCAGTCATAAATTTTGAGCTCCCCTTGATCACTGCAGACCAGCTTTGTTACTGCTGCATAATCAACATTTTCTACAGACGACAAGAAATATCGATTTAAAATTGATATAACATAACATAAG
>JAYTAO010000554.1:0-2671 GCA_043737435.1 Rhodanobacteraceae bacterium
CTACTTTGCATCCCATTTTTATTTATGACTCCGCTAGGAAACATTAATCCAATCTTCCTAGTGCTATTTGTCGCCAATATTTATGCCTGCCAAGCCTTAATAAAAAGCGTGATTTGGACGTGCCGCAATAAATTAGACACCGCTTTAATTTTGCTTAAGCGTGGGTTAGTCGTAGTGTCGCCGAGTATTTTTTTGTTGATATTTTTCGCGTCGAGCTTCGCTCATACCCATTGATCTGACCTGCTAGATACACTTCTACGGAGAATCCATGAAAGTTGAGCCGTTCGGATACAAAAACGCATGGTTCGCCTGCAGGACTGATTCAGCACTTGCGGTTGCTTCGGCGCTTCGATTGACTGCCGAGATGCCAAGCTCATGGGAAGAAGGCGTCAAGGCCTCGTACGCTAATGAAGAGCCGAGCTACATAGGTGCGGTCTTCGTCAGCCCGCCCATTGACGGGTGGGTGTTAGCTGTTGGCAACACGCTCTTTACCTTATGTGATTCAACGCCACCCAGCATCTTGGAATGGTGCGCAAATCTAAGTCAGGCTCTAGCTGGCGCAGAAATTCATTTCTTTTGTACTCACAGAGTTGTAGGAGTGCACGCGTGGGGCCGGGCAAAAGACGGGCGCGCTAACAGGTGTTACGTTTTTGTCGATGGCGAGATACACGAGGACGTCGGAGGCCAAACGATGGCGGAGAAGTCACTCGGCTTCAATTTCTTTAATGACCGCTCCGCTGAGGCGGAAGATGAAAACTACTATGACCGCGAAGATCTTGAATATCCTGACGAGGATCATGTCATGCGGCTTGCGGCAGCCTGGAGTGTAGATCCGTCGGAACTTGAGGCGCGTGGACTTGATGTGGCGGCAGGCTTGCTGGGCCGAATCACGCTTCCAGAACCCAAATTTGCGCCAAAGCCAGCGGTAATTGAGACCGCGGTGATCGCGCCACGTACTCCATCAGAGGCAGCTAGTGAAGTCGGTTCTCCAAAGGCTGTGGGTCGCCCCTGGTGGCGTTTTTGGTGATGGTCTAACACGGCTTTAAGACGGAGCGGCTACGATGATCCAAGAAAAAATTGAAAGCACAATAATTTCCGGGAAGAAACTTCCTAAGCCAATATCTTATATATGTAAATACTTAGATGAAAATAATTATCCTATAAGTGGTTTTTTTGAGCTTTCTACAAATGGAATCGATGACATGCTCCATTGGTTTCGAAAGAATCCACATGCTGTGGACGAGTTAATTCCGTTTGGTCGTGGAGCATGCGGAGATGTTTACTGTTTGTGGCTTACGAATGGCTTGTGCCCTGAAGACGCACCAATAGTTATGTTTGGTTCGGAAGGTGAGCTCCTGGTATTGGCAAAAGACTCGAAGGAATTTTGTAAGCTGCTTTGTCTTGGTTATTCGGAAGTCGGTTTGGAAGATCATACAGTTGCGGGTAAAGAATTTAGTAAAACTGAAAAGTTTAGAGATTATATCGTGGGTATTTATAACTTTGAATTGCCTGAAACTGGCGAATTTATAATAGATCAAGCTAATAAATTATATCCATATTTCAAGACATGGGTTGAAGCGAATGCGCGATAATAATTTTCTTACAAGTCGGTCAAGTGTTACGCTATCCGTGCTGACTGGTTTTTAATTGGAGCTTTTTGCATTCGCTTCGCTCATTATTGCAAAACGAAAAAATAAAACCTGCCTATTACTATGGCGTATGAGTTGCTCCAAAACCCATCCGAGTTTAATTAAAGGAATCCGCAATGATTTGCCCGAAATGCCAAGTCGAAATGGATAAGCTGAGCACACCCGATGCCGAAGTCGACCGTTGTAGCCAGTGCAACGGGCTGTGGTTTGACATGCTTGAACATACTGATGTGAAAGCCATCGCGAAACAGATCGATATTGGCGATGCGGCGACCGGCGAAAAATTCAACAAAATCGATAAAATTAGCTGCCCAGTGTGTGTCAATAGCGCGCTGATCCGGATGGTCGAGGCAGGTCAAGCGCATATTTGGTTTGAAAGTTGCCCGCGCTGTTTCGGCCGCTTTTATGATGCTGGGGAATTTCGCGATGCCGCGGAATTTTCGCTGCTGGATTTTTTCAAACAATTTTCGCTGAAGGCTAGAAACTGATGACCACAATAAGCGCGCTGATCGCAGTCATGCTACTCAGCCTATCGCCACTGCTGCCTGCGCAGCCAAGCAATGCCAGCACCACCTATACCATTGTTCGGCACGCCGAAAAAGCAAGCGAAGCCGGCGCGGACGGCGTTTTTGATGCCAAAGATCCGCCGCTCAGCGCAGTGGGACAAACGCATGCGGCAGCGTTGGCAACGGCATTACACAATACGCCGCTATACGCGGTCTATGCCACGCCGTTCAAACGTACGCAAAGCACCGCGCAACCTAGTGCCGTTGACCATGGCTTAAAGGTGCGCACCTATGCGCCCAACTTAGCGATCCCGGAATTTGTCGCGCAGTTGAGTGCGTCCGCAAAACCAGGGGCCGTACTCGTGGTCGCGCACAGCAACACCGTGCCGGAAATTGTCGCTGCACTTTGCCACTGCCCGGCCCCGAGCCTTGGCGATGCAGATTTTGGTGATCGCTTTGACGTGCGCGTTAATGCTGACGGCAAGGCAACGCTGACGCATTTGCGCTACTAGCGCC
>JAYTAO010000555.1:0-2664 GCA_043737435.1 Rhodanobacteraceae bacterium
ACGCTGGGTGCAAATGGATGGCAAATTGTGCAAAAGGTGCTGGTGCCACTGGCACTGCCTGACATTTTCTCAAGTTTACGCGCGCTATTTGGTCTTGCCTTTGGCTACATTATGTTGGCAGAGCTTATCAATACGTCCACCGGCTTAGGCGCGCTGATTAATATGTCGCAGCGGCGCGGTTTAACACAGGATGTTTACATGACGCTGATCGTAATTGCGCTGCTGGCTTGGCTGATTGATCACGGCTTGGCTTGGCTGCAGCGCCTCTTATTTCCTTATAAAAACTTATGAATACCGACCCTCAAACTCCGGGCGATAGCGCCCAGCTTGACGCAAGCGCTGCGGCTAACACAGCGACGATAGCGCAGGCGGCGGTACAGCCATCCGCCCTTCAGGCGCGGCCAGCGGTAGTGGAATTTCGCAACGTTAGCAAGACCTTCGAAGGCGAGAAGCCCTTTACCGCGATCAAAAACGTGACCTTCAAAATTGAAGATCACCCCGAGCGCGGCGAATTCGTCTGCATTCTTGGCCCCTCGGGCTGCGGCAAAAGTACGGTGTTAAGGACGATTGCGGGCTTAACGCCGCAATACCCGCAAACTAGTGGCGAAGCGCTGGTGTTTGGCAAACCGGTAACCCCTTCCAGCAGCGACCGCGGCATGGTGTTTCAGGATTACAGCAGCTTCGATCACCGCACGGTGCTGGATAACATCGCCTTTGGCTTGGAATGTCAGGGCATGATTAAGCCAGAGAGGCATGCGTTGGCGATGGATTGGATCGGCAAAGTGGGCTTGAGCCGCGACAAAGACGCACTAAAGTTTCCACATCAACTTTCCGGCGGCATGCGCCAACGAGTCGCGATTGCGCGTACGCTGATTTTGAAGCCACGCATTATTCTAATGGACGAACCCTTCGGTGCGCTTGACCCAGCAACGCGCCTGTCGATGCAAGATTTATTGTTAAAACTGTGGGATGAGCAGCAAGCAAGCGTGTTTTTTATTACTCATGACGTCGAAGAGGCCGTGTTTTTATCGGATCACGTGCTAATTATGTCGCCCGCACCAGGCACTATTATCGAGCAACGCACGATGACCAGAAGCACTCTGCCTGCGCGCGAGGCGCAGCGCGAGCCAAGATTTTTAGAGCACGTATTTGCACTGCGCGATGTGATGGAGAAGTTGGAGCAGCCGGGGTAGTTTCTTCGCCCTGAGGAGCTGGTTCGTAACGCTGAGGGCGGGCAGCTTTCAGTGGTGTCTAAGCATGGCAAACCTTTGTTTGTGGCAGTACCTTTTACCGATGCTCTGCTGTCTGCTGGGGTGGCTGTGTCACTGGCGGACAGGCTGGTGCAAAGCGGCGAGTTGTTGGTCGCCGCTGCAGCAAAACTCTCGGGCATGCCTTATGCGCGTTATTTGCAGCATTTGGGGGCCATGGGTTACTGCTTGCTTGATGAAAGCGCACCGTTGGCAGACGAATTGGCTTTGTTGACTAAAGCATAAAAATGCAGTCGGAGCAGCCGGGGTAATATTTTTTGGTCAATCACACGCCGTGCCGGCGCAAAAATCCTATTAGTTGCCGGGCTCACCGGCGGCGGTATCTAGCAAAAGTTTGGCGTCGCGTCGTGCGCGTCGGATCGTCGCGTACTGCAACACGGCGACCGCGACTAGAATGACGGCTAAGCCGATGGCAATGCGCCAGCTCAGCGGCTCACCGCCAATCCAGGCCCCTAAACCGACGGCAACTACCGGATTTAGATAGGAAAAACTGCCCGCGCGCGCCGGGTGCCACACTTGGGTCAAATACAAATACGCGGCGAAGGCAATGCACGAACCAAATCCGACTAGATAAGCCACCGCATACCACGCCGTTGGGCCAATACTGCCGTGCGTGGTGGCGGGAAAACCGCATCCCAGCATCAGCAAACCCAACAACCCGCCTTGTAGCATTTGCAGGCTGGCATTGGTGAGTAAGCCGCCACTGCTGACGTATTTGCGTTGATACAGCGAAGCCCAAGACCAGCTGGCGGCGGCGGCAATACAAACCAAACTAGGCAGCACGGTAAATTCTGCCCCACCTTGTTCTGGCACGCTGACCAGGGCCACGCCGACTAAGCCAAGCACGGCAGCCAACCAGCCGGTTTTACTCAATGGATCCGTGCGCAAGCTAAACAGCGCCATCCAAACCGGAATCGGCGCTTGCAATACCGCGCCCACACCGGAAGGAATATGGGTCAATGACCACGCTGTGGCAACGTTGGCAATGCCGGTAAGTATCAAACCGGCCAGTAAAATTGGCTTAAGCTGGGCGCGATCAGGCCAATTTTCACGGCGTATGCGACCCAGCGTGAAACAGGCGACTGCAGCCAATAACAACCGCACCGTCAATAGCCCGACCGGGGTAAAATCCGCCAACGCCCATTTGTGCGCCAGCCAGGTCGAACCCCAAATTAAGCTGATCGCTGTGAACGCAATCCAGGGTAACCAGCCCTCGCCGTTGCGCGCAGCGGCCGAATCGCTCAAGCAGGTTGATCCGGAATCAGCTTATTTTCCAGCATCGAAATTTGATCTTTTAACAAAAGCTTGCGTTTTTTCAAACGCTTAATGGCGACTTCATCATTGCTAATGCTGACTACCAATTGCTCGATTGCAACATCCAAATCACGATGCTCAT
>JAYTAO010000556.1:0-2660 GCA_043737435.1 Rhodanobacteraceae bacterium
GCCAAGTAGGCGGCCTGCAATTCCAAGCGGACGGTGCGGCGCGAAGTGTTGCCATACAGTGCGGTTAAAGCGGCGAGCGCGGCATCGTTGAGCTGGCGTGCCAACACGACATCGCCTAGCTCATCGGCGCTTAGCGCCAATGGGCCCAGTGCATTCAATACGCCCAGGCCGGGTTGACTGGGTGTAGCCAACAAGGTTTTGCTGAGCGCTAAATAACTAGTCAAAGACGCTCGCGATTGCCCCAGTTCGCGCTGGAACAAGCCCTGCATCGACAAGCCATTGGCTTTTTGCACATAGCCGTTGACGCCAGCGGCATCCGCTCGCACTAAGTTCTGTGACACTAAATCCAGCACCGTTGACAGCGGTGCCCGCGGCTCTAGCGCCAAAATTTGATCATTAAAAATGCCTAGGCAAGCCGTGAGGGGAACTGCACTCGGCGGCGCGCACAGCGCCGCCTGCGCATTCGCAAGCGTCAAGCTTTGTTGGTATTGGCGCAGGGCCCGATAGCTGGAAATCCGAAAAGCGTTCGCTTCAAGGCGGCTAGGATCCGTTCGCGCCGTGCCCGCGTGCGCTAGCAGTTGATCCGCCTGGGCCAGCGCTGCCAGCGCTGATTCGTGTTGCTCAGATGCCTGCAGCGCGCGGCCGAATTGCGCCAACAGTAATGCCGCAGTTTTTTCATCGTTGATGAATGCTTTTGGCACTGCCGCAGCGGCTTGTTCGAACACCTGCACAACGCCGTGGGCGGCGTTCGGGTTTTGCGTTGGGTTCGGGCTACGCAGCACGCCTAGCAAAAAATCCCGCGTGGCTTGAGCCTGATCACGCTGCATTTGCGCCTGCGAGCGCGTATGCAGCGCGTACAGCAGGGCAATAGCACTTGCCATCACGCCACCTACCAGGGCCACCATTAAAGCTACGCGCAACTGCCGCCGCTTTTGCCGTTCGGGTTCAGCGCTCAGCGCATGGCAACTGGCTAACACTTTTTGCGCACTGGGCCGCTGCTGCGGATCTGGCTGCTGCATGGAACGCAGCAGCACTGCTAAGCCGCTAGAAAATCGTTCGCTGGGCTTTTCCATCGCATGGCCGCTGGCAGAAAAAAATAGCACAACGGCCAGTGCCGCGATATCGGCGGCAGGACTGATAGCTTCAGGCATTTCTAGCGTATCGCTAGTCGCTAGGCGTATTTCTGCGCTCTCGCTCAAGGCAGCATCTATGCCTCCGCTTTTAGCCACAGGAGTTATCGCCAACTCGCTCACCGCCGCAATTCGCTCTTGGCTACTGGCAATATCCATCAGCACAAATCTGCCTGATGTAGATGCTTCGCAGATTATATTCTCAGGCCGCACCGCACCATGCGCGAGCCCATGGTCATGCAGTGCAAGCAGTGCGCCAGTTAATTCCGTAAGTAATTGCAATAAGGCTGTTGGCGCAAGGGCACCTGAGCGATGTAGCTGGGCCGCCAAAGTTTCGCCCTCAATCAAGTCCATCCAAAACCCAGCGCGCCCCTGATCCAGCGCCGCGCCATGCACCGCCAACATATTGGGGTGTCGTACTTGCGCCAAGCGGCTGGCTTTGGCGATGAACTCGGCGTCGGTGTCGGCAAATGATCTGGGCGCATCAATACGCCGCAATTTTAGCGCCACTTCCCGCTGCAGCATCGGATCGTAGGCGCGAAAAACTTCCGCACCGCCGAGCCTGTCTAAGGCCTCTAGCACCACTAGGTGGCGCCAGTTAAACTGACCAGAAGTATATTCTGCCGGC
Source organism: Rhodanobacteraceae bacterium (assembly GCA_043737435.1). Taxonomy (GTDB): domain Bacteria; phylum Pseudomonadota; class Gammaproteobacteria; order Xanthomonadales; family SZUA-5; genus JANNYA01. Next base: position 1,759 of record JAYTAO010000556.1, read on the forward strand.
GCCTCTAGCTCGGCCCACTGCAGTTGGGAAAACGCCTGCTGCAAACTTGCTAGTTTGGCAAATCCAACCGCCAGCCCCACCCCGGTTTCATCGGTTGCCATCGGCAAAGGACGCGCATCCAGCATCGCCTCCAGCCAAGCATCATCAATCACCGCCATAGCCAATGCTCAAACGAATAGGCCGGGGCACACATACGAGTTAGTTCAACAGCGCGGCCAAGGCCGCCAGCGCGCGCTTGACCGCCATACGTGCGGCATCAGGAGATGCCCGTTCTGTGGCTTCAGCAATTTCTTGAAACGATAGCCCAAACTCAAAACGCAACAGCACCGCCTCACGATCGTCAACACTGAGTTTTTCCAACGCTTGCTCATACTCCACCAGGGTTTCCAAACCCACCGACTCGGCCATCATCGGGCGCCATTGAACATCATCAATATCATCGCTGCGCCCGCCGCCGCGCACCAAGGATCGGCGAATTTCATCGCGAATGGCGTTGAGTAAGGCTTGGCGCAGATAGGCCAGAAATGCGCCCTCGTGGCGCGGCTGAAAGCTATCAATCTGATCTAATACCCGAATCAAGGTGATTTGTGTCAAGTCGCTGGTGTCGACTAAATCCCTGTGCTGGCGCGGCATTTGCCCGGCAGCCCAGCGCTGCAAAATCGGCAAATAAAGCGCGCAAAGCCGTGCTTTCGCGCTGCCATCGCCGCTGCGCACACGGTGTAACAACGTCGCCGTGGACTCATTTTTGCCAGCTAGTGCCTCGGGCGACTGAATATGTTGCGTGTAGTCCATCGCGTTTCTTTGACAAATCGAGCGCACGAGCATAGTCGAATTTGCAGCTATTGAAGTTACAAAAAAACAATAGCATTAATTGCGTTCGCTTTGCCCCTGCAGCTGCGTTT
>JAYTAO010000557.1:0-2659 GCA_043737435.1 Rhodanobacteraceae bacterium
TGCCGGTAGACTTCGTCAAAATTGAAGGCAGTTTTATCGCCAATTTAAGCGATTCTGAAACCGACCGCACCATGGTGGCTTCAATCACCTCACTTGCGCATGCGCTAGGTTTAAAAGTCATCGCTGAGCACGTGGCCAGTGGTGCCAGTTTGCGCTGGCTTAAAGGCTGCGGCGTGGATTACTCGCAGGGGCATTATTTGGGCGAACCCAAAGCGGTGTTGGAATTGGATTGGGTGGCGTTATTGGCCTAGATGTACGCCAAAGCGTCCATGACCCTTTTGGCTGCATTTTTGTCGGGCTTGAGCGCCGTTTTCGGGTGGAAATTCGAACCGAGGAATACAGTAGATGTCAGCAAACAAGTATCGAAATTCGAAATCAATAATCGCTTTTGCGTGGGTCGCATTTACTAGCCTCCAAACTAGCTCAGTTTGCGCTGACGGCGGTATGTTCAACTTTGGAACCGTAGAGGCTCCTACGGTTGTTTGGGCGGACGCGTTGGCAGCTGATATGGTCAAATCAAGTGACACACTCACACGTGCGCAAGCGCTGGTGCATCAAGCGCTCAGCCAGCGCAATGACGCCGCTAAAGTGCCATTTGATGAGTCATTGGCCAAAATTGTCCAGTCAAAAAAAACTGACATCGCCACACTTTTGTTGATTTATTCGCATCGCTGCAATGTTCCGCACGGTCAGAATTTTGACGCGCCAGTTGCGTTTTGCTCACGTATTCCCGCCTGGGAACGATTCGCTGTCGGCATAAGCGCAACGCCCGGAAAACAGCTCGACGACACCCATTTTTCGCGAAATCGCTACGTCAGCTTGTTTGTTGAGCAGCTGCTGACGGAAGAATACAACGCAAAGCTTTACCTGCCTGGGAATCAAAGTTCCGAGGCACGCGAAAAAATAATGCAGAATTTTCGCGCAAAGATGGCACCGTGGACTGCACAAGCTATGGTGCCAAAATCCTATTTCGACGATTATTCGCAGATCTACAGGCGCAACCTTTTGCTGGCAATGCGTCGGCGGCCGGCGCCAGCGGCATTGATACAAGCGCTACCAATCGAGCTGGGCAAATCAATAAATGTTGAAGAATTAGCGGCCGAGTTAGCCACTAATTTCGCAATTTATATGGCACGAAGTAAGCGATCCGCCCTGCAATCGTGCAGTCGGCCATTAGCGTTAGGCCAAGCGCCAATCGCACAATGCCAACAGCTTGTCAGTGCGGGCAAACTCCCTGCAGACGCGTGCCCCGACCCTATAAAAATTGCTTCAACATGCCAACAATTAGCTGAAAGTATTCTAGCCAACGGTCAAAACAGTGCTGTGAGCTTGGCGGCCGCAATCGCTATTCAGCGAGTTCACGGGCCCAAAACGGCTGAATTAGCGCGTGTCGAAGCACTGCTATCGACGCCTGATTTACATAAAGCATTTATCAAACCGATCAATGTCAATCAGGCTCAAGCATTGCGCGCACTCATCGCCTTTGCGATCAAAAACGGGGATGTTGCAGCCCAGTCTATGGCGCTAAATTGGCTTGAAGTGCAGGCACGGCAGGTTCCATAGGCAAATTACTTGACATGTTTGCCGTGGCGAACCCGCTACAGTCAAGTGCCAAGTATTCGCGCGTCGGCATTTTAATTAAGCGACTAACAGTGCGTTGAAACTCAAATTGAAAGCGGCGGACTTGATGCAGCACCGTATTGGACAGCATGGCGGGCGAAGTGTCCGACAGCCTAAGAATAATCTGACCCAAGATTGCGCCGGGCCTGATTTTCCGTTAAGGCCCGTGCGGTGATTGTGTGAACGGGATTGGTGGGCGCATTTACTTTGATAAACATTCCCCACCAACATCGTATTTTGGCGCAATTCAAATGATCTGCAACTTGCATAAAAATAACCAACTAGGTTAGATTTGTGATGGAAAAACGAACTCCACATTGCAGACTTGTCTTAGTGAAAGCGCTTGTCGCAGCGGGCAAAGTTGGTGTGACCAACTCAGCACGACAGAATGCGACCTCAATGGGGTTCAAGCTTTCAGAAATGCTGGAAGTAGTGATGGCCCTCACACCAGCTAATTTTTATAAGAGTATGACAACACACGCAGATCACACTATTTGGCAAGACGTATACCAGCCGCATACAAGAGTGGGATTTGTTTACCTTAAGCTGACGGTGGTAGCGAATGTTTTGATTGTTCCCTTCAAGGAACTAAAAAAATGAAATGCCCAGTTTGTGGCGCCGTTGAATTGATTCACGACAAGCGTGATTTGCCCTACGTCTACAAGGGCGAAAGCACCGTAATTCCTGATGTAAGCGCAGAATTCTGCTCCGCGTGCGGCGAGTCGGTTACCGATATGGCTGAAAGCGAGCGTGTGATGCGGGAAATGCAAGCTTTCAATAAGCAGGTGAACGCGGCCATTGTCGATCCCAGCTTCATTGTCGAGGTGCGTAAAAAACTGGACTTAGGGCAACGTGAAGCAGGCGAAATTTTCGGTGGCGGCATTAATGCCTTTTCGCGATACGAGAACGGTAAAACCAAGCCATCATTGGCGCTGGTGAAGCTGCTTAAAGTGCTGGATCGACATCCGGATTTGCTGGACGAAGTGCGCACCGCTTAACGGTGCAATTCCCTACTCCGCCAACCGCAACGCCGCAGAAT
>JAYTAO010000558.1:0-2653 GCA_043737435.1 Rhodanobacteraceae bacterium
GACGCGCTGTTTTTGGTGCGAAGGACGTACCGCTGAGTCCAGAAGTTGTGAAAACAGCGGCTAAACCCACCAGCCCAGCGCTTGCTCCTGCGAAAAACGAGGTGAGTGAATCAGGAGATTTTGATTTTTTCTTAGAATCGGACTTGCCGGAAGCGCCGCCTGTTGCCGCTCCTTCTATAGCGCCTGTCATTAATCCTACGCCAACGTCTGCTGCAATCACCAAGCAACTCCCTGCTATTGAGGTACCTGCAGCGGGCAAGATTCAAAGTGCTCCACCTGAGGTGTCTACTAAATTGGACCACGAGATGTCCGAGTTTGACGCACTGTTTGCTGATCTGAACGATTTGTCGCCGGTCACTATGTCGGCAAGCAGTCATGCCGGATTCGAGACCATCAATTTGAAGGATTCCGACGTAGCGTTTGATGCGTCAGGTTTAGATTTTGATCTTGATTTTGAAGTCGGTGCACCGAATGGCTCAAGTCATACAGAAAAAGATGACGATTTCGCCGATTTAGATTCGCTATTTGCAGATGCTCCAGTTACTCCAGTTGCCGCCCCGGATAAAAGCGTCACTTCGGCAAAGACAGTCAGCGCACCTGTAGCGCAGACGGGTCCGGCGCGCGTTTTTGTACTTGGCGCATCAATCGGCGGCCCTGAGGCGATACGAAGTTTTCTCAGTAAGCTTAAACCAAAGCTTCCGGCGGCATTTGTTTTAGCGCAGCACATGGGCGCTGAATTTTTGGAACTCATGACCAGCCAGCTGGCGAAGGCTTCGCCTATGCCGGTGCGGCTCGCCAAGCCAGGGGATGCTTTTATTGCCGGTGAAATCGTGGTTGTGCCCGTCAATCAGCGTTTTTTAGTCGACCAACACAGCGTCATCCAATTTGCACCATTACCTACCGAATCGCCTTATAGTCCTTCTATTGATCAAGTCATGACGGATATGGCGGATCGTTTTGGCCAGCGCTGTACCGGCATTGTTTTTAGCGGCATGGCATCAGACGCGATTGAAGGCGCGAAATATCTTGCCGCTCGTGGCGCGAAGATCTGGGTGCAAGATCCGGCGACTTGCGTCATTAGCTCAATGATTGATGGTGCGCAGGCGGCAGGTATCGTGAGTTTCGTAGGCGCACCAGAACAGCTTGCAGACCATGTTTTAGATGAATTGGGTGCATTGAACTAACCCGAAACCACGAATTTCGTGACGGATGAAGTTCCTGACTGATGAAGTTCCTGATTGATGAAATGGGCAATAAAACAACGGATTACATGTATGGACAATGTTGTAGAGCAAAAGCGAGAAATTCGCGGGTTGATGATCCCAATTACGAATGGGCGTGTGCTCATGCCAAACGCCAATGTATCCGAGGTGATTACTCTGTCCACGCCTGAGCGGGTGCCCAATGCGCCCGATTGGCTGCTTGGACGCGTTGCTTGGCGGGGTTGGAAGTTACCGCTTATTTCGTTTTCACTATTGGCCGGACTTGCGCTTGATGAGCGCGCGACCGGTGGCCGTGTGTGCGTCATGAAAGCACTCAGCGGTCACCCGCGTATGCCGTTTATAGCGCTATTGGCACAAGGGTTCCCGCGCTTGACAACGATTAACATTGACGAGCTGGTGCCTCTAGGCGATAGTTTTGGCCGTATCGGGGTCAAGATGGATCTGATGTTGCGTGATGACCAAGCCGTTATCCCTGATTTAGAGAGAATTGAGCGGATGATATTCGATGCGATTAGCGCACCTATTGCGGGTGTAGCCGCATAGTTTTCTCGGATAGGTCTTTAAGGCGCTACGTTTTGGCATGATATTTCTAAAACTCTCGATTCAACGGTGCTCGTGGCTGCTGCTTGCCTTGCTCATTTGCAGCTCTGCTTTGGCTCAAGCTCCCACACAAGTGCGTTATGCAAGCCTTTACCGCGCGCTAGAACCGGGGCTTACGATTGCCAAATTCGATCGGCTTTTGGCGCATCAGCGCATTATTTCGAAGCAAAACAAAGTTTCCCCAAGCCAAATTGAAGTGCGAATTTTGGCGGCTTCAGGCGTTATTGTTGTGAAAGTGGGGCCGGATGGTAGCGTTAACTTTCCGATGACACCCGCCCTGCTGGCGGAAAATCCAATCGTGGAAAGCAATCAGCCAAAGGGGTCCTTGAGCTTAAGCGCCACGATGGAAACTAAGCTTGGGCAAAGTAAAGTAGTGGCTTACTCAGATATTTATGAAAGTGCCATGCAAGCGCAGCAAGCCATTGCTGCCCTTGGCCCGGCAATGGCAGGGCGTAAAGTGCGTAGTATTGAATTTGAATTCGATCACCCCGAGGCGCGCGCCGAGCTTGTTGATAGCAAGGTCGACGAATTGCTAATAGCAGATAAGCAGGGTTTGGTGGTTTTGCGCATCGACGCAGCACTTGCCCAACGCAAGGCGCAAGTGACGTTTTCAAGTCTGCCGATTGCAGCCCGGCCACATATAGATTGATAATTTTGCGCACCGAGCAATGCACACGGCAATGAAGGTCTAGACAGGGAAGTGAAGTGATGAGTTACCAAGTACTTGCGCGTAAGTGGCGGCCGCGAAATTTCTCTGAGCTTATGGGGCAAGAGCATGTTGTGCGTGCTTTGACGGGCGGTTTGAGTCAGGGCCGATTGCACCATGCTTT
>JAYTAO010000559.1:0-6586 GCA_043737435.1 Rhodanobacteraceae bacterium
GCGCCAATGGTAGTGTGCATCTAGCACGCGAGAGTAGGTCATCGCCAAGCACTTTAATATCTGAAAAAAATTCGCCCTCTAATCGAAAGATTAGAGGGCTTTTTGTTTCTAAAATTATTTAATTTTGCGTTGAAATTTCGCCGTCAGACCCAAACTGATGGCTCAACTATTCTGGATATTAACTATGTCTGCAACCAACCCTACGCGCCACGTGCGCCTTTTAATTTTGGGCTCAGGACCAGCCGGTTACACCGCTGCAGTTTATGCTGCGCGCGCTAACTTAAAACCTGTGTTGGTGACGGGCTCTACGCCCGGTGGTCAATTAACCATTACTACTGAAGTAGAAAATTGGCCTGGCGATGCGCATGGCTTAACTGGGCCGGCATTAATGGAACGTATGCAGGCGCACGCGGAGCATTTTGGTACCGAAATAATTTATGACCATATTCATACCGCAAAATTAGATCAAAGGCCTTTCCGGCTGATCGGCGACAACATTACTTTGACCTGTGATGCCCTGATTATCGCTACGGGTGCGTCTGCGAAATATCTGGGTATCGAATCGGAAACGAAGTTTCAAGGCAAAGGTGTCTCCGCCTGTGCGACGTGCGATGGCTTTTTTTACAAGAATCAAAATGTTGTAGTTATTGGTGGCGGCAATACCGCAGTTGAAGAGGCTCTTTATCTTTCAAATATCGCGAGTCACGTCACTGTTGTGCATCGGCGAGACAAATTTCGCAGCGAGAAGATCTTGCAGGATCGCCTATTTGCCAAGCCGAACGTGACCGTGCTTTGGAACCATGCCGTGGATGAAATTTTGGGCGACCATACTGGCTCGACCGGCGTGCGGGTAAAAAGTACGGAATCAGGCGCAACACAGATCATTGCAGCTCCGGGTGTATTTATTGCAATCGGTCACAGCCCAAACACGACGCTTTTCACCGATCAGCTGGAGATGAAAAACGGTTATTTAAATGTGAAAACTGGTCTAGATGGCATGGCCACGCTTACCAGCATCGCTGGCGTTTTTGCGGCAGGCGATGTGACCGATCAAGTGTATCGGCAAGCCATTACTTCTGCGGGCACCGGTTGTATGGCCGCTCTTGATGCCGACAAGTGGCTTGAAGCAAACGTGCATCAGTAAGCATATTAATGTGTTAACACTCGAAATAGTTCGTCGTCGTTGGCCGACATTGCCAGCGCATGCGCAGGTTGTGCCAAAAGCGCCGCCAGTCGATCGGGAACTGGCACGTTTGTACCAATAAGCGGCTCGACGATTGAGTCAAACTTTGCCGGATGCGCGGTCGCTACGATTAGCCATTGACTGCCAGGTTCTTTCATCTGAAGTTGCTCAAATGCAGCAAATGCACACGCCGTGTGCGGACAGATAATATGGTCGTAACGATCCGGTGCGGCACGTACTTGCTGCGCAATTTCGTCGTCAGAAACGCTAAAACCAGAAATGTTTTCAAGTTTAGGAAACATATGCTGTAGACGCTCGAAATTGCTTGGCGCGCCTACATCCATCGCATTCGCAAGAGTAGCTATGCTGGACTCCGGGGTATAAACGCTGGTATTTAAATAATCCGTTAACACGCGATTGGCGTTACTCGCAAGGCATATTTGCGCAATTGGTGCGCCCATTGCGCGTGCCATGATTGCACCTAGGCCGTTACCGAGGTTGCCGCTTGGAATAATTAAATTAACCGCTGAACCATGTTCGGCGCGCCAACGCAAACTCGCATCGACGTAGTAAGCCATTTGCGGAAGCAAACGACCTAAACTGATGGAGTTTGCAGATATCAGGGATACTTGTTGCCGCAACACCCGGTTAGAAAAAGCGCTTTTTACCATGGCTTGACAGTCGTCAAAGCTGCCATGCACAGCATAAGTGCTGACGTTGGCACCGAAGGCGCCTAATTGATGTGCTTGACGCGCTGAAACCCGGCCCTCCGGATATAAAATGACTACTCTAAAGCCGGGCAAGCGATGAAATGCGGCAGCCACTGCACTGCCGGTATCGCCTGATGTAGCGACCAGCACGATTGCATCTCGACCTGCATCACCTTTTTTCCGGCGTAAGCGCACTAAGCAGGCCGCCAAAAACCGTGCGGCGAAATCTTTAAACGCTGCGGTCGGTCCATGAAATAGCTCCAACACGGCTGCGTTTTTTGCAATTGAATCAGTTCCGTTCAACGCTATTTGAGGCATCAGTAAATTTAGCGATTCATCGCAAATTTGTTCCAACTCATCCGCTAACCTGGAGCCCATAAAAAATGGCGCCAGCGCTAATGCAGCGGTTTTTGCCAAGCTTGATGCCGGCGCTTCAAAATCAATTTTTGGCAACGATCGTGGCACATATAGTCCGCCATCAGAAGCTAAACCGGCATTAAGCGCGGCGTCTAGGTTCAAACCAATGCGCACTTGATCGCGCGTGCTGTAGTAATCCATATCAATCATATTTAGTTAAGCCTGCCTAGTCAGTGCTACATAACGCTCAAGGCAGGTAAGTGGAGCACCAGATGCCAAAATCTCACGCGCTTTGGCGACGCCGGATCCCAAATTGGCACAGGCTCCCGAAATGTAGAGCCCTGCTGCCGCATTCAACGTAACAATCTCGGTCGCAGCTGCCGCTTGTCCGGCATTGTGGCCTGCAAGTACGTGACGCACCAAGCTCAAGCTCTCACCAGCATTAGCCACTTTCAATAGCGCCATAGGATACGCGTGCATTCCTAGCGCTTGTGGCTCAATAGTGAACTCACGCAGCGTACCTTCATTGAGCTCGCAAGCAAAGCTGGGAGCGGAGATCGAAAGTTCATCCATGCCATCAGCAGAATGCACCACCAGCGCCCGTTTTGATCCCAGCATTCTCAATACTTCAGCCATTGGGCGCAGCCAACGTCGGTCGTAAACGCCAACCACGTTATAGCGCGCTGCGGCAGGGTTGGTGAGTGGACCTAGCAAATTAAATACCGTGCGTATACCAAGTTCACGGCGGATGGGGCTGGCATGCTTCATGGCTGCGTGATGCTGGGGCGCGAACATAAAGCCAAAATTGACTTCGTCGATACAGTGTGCGATTTGATCTGGGCTGAGATCAAGTTTTGCGCCTGCCGCTTCCAGCACATCAGCACTACCCGAATTACTCGAAACCGAACGATTGCCGTGTTTCGCTACTTTCACGCCTGCCGCAGCACAAACAAAACTTGCGGCAGTAGAAACGTTAAAACTAGAAACGCCGTCGCCACCGGTACCGACGATATCAAGCACTTCGCCTTCGATTGGCATCGGCACGGCTTCGGCTAGCTCTCGCATAACGCTTGCCGCCGCCGCAATTTCGGTCGCGGTTTCGCCTTTCATACGTAACGCAACCAAAAAAGCCGCCGTACGCGCCGGAGTGCTGTCGCCCCGCATTATTTCGCCGACTGCCGCGCGCATATCGACTTCGCTTAAATCTTGGCGATCAACTAATTTTTTTAGGGCTAAGGTAATTTGAAAAGACGTGCTTGGCTCCGCTGATACAGACCGATCTGCAGCAATGTTCATGCCGCGTCCTTGATCAGTCCATCTACGAGTGTTTTACGATTGGAATTGGCGCGCAAAAAATTGCGCAGCAGATTTTTGCCTTCCCGCGTCAGTATCGACTCAGGATGAAACTGCACGCCCTCGACGCTCAGTGTTCGGTGCCGTAAGCCCATAATTTCATCCACTTCGCCGGACTCGGTTTGCGTCCACGCTGTGATTTCTAAGCATTCAGGCAGGCTCGATTTTTCTACGATTAGCGAATGGTAGCGGGTGGCTTCAAATGGATTCGGCAGGCCTTGAAACACACCTTGACCACTGTGGTAAATCATCGAGGTTTTGCCATGCATCACCTTGCGCGCCCGGATGACTTTGCCGCCAAACGCTTGGCCTATGCTTTGATGGCCCAAGCAGACGCCAAAAATGGGAACTGTGCCCGCTAATGACTCAATGAGCCCCAGCGAAATGCCTGCGTCGTTTGGCGTGCACGGGCCTGGTGAAATCACAATTTGAGTTGGCTTTAAAGCAGCCGCGTCCGTCACAGTGAGCGCGTCATTCCGATGCACGATGACCTGTGCGCCCAGCTCGCTAAAATATTGCACTAAGTTGTAGGTAAAGCTGTCGTAGTTGTCGATCATTAAAAGCATGGTGGCGTCATCGATAAGTTGTTAAGCGTGCAAAATCAGACGCTTGGCGCTAAGTTAGTCTGCAAAGATAACGCATCACGCCACATTTAGAAAAATACATTTGTAAAAATAAAGGGGGAGATAAATAAATGCCAACCGAGCAAATAACCGATGCAATGATGTGGACGGGTCGCATTGATGCCGCTGAAGGCCCGCGCGCGTTGCGATGGCACCAACGTGTGCGCTGCAAACGCAGCGAAATTGCGGACCCGGGTGTCGCGTTGCTGGGTTTTGCCTGCGATGCTGGCGTCGCTCGCAATTTTGGGCGCGTCGGCGCCGCAGCTGGGCCGCGAAGTATACGGTCGGCGTTGGCAAATATGGCTTGGCAACACGGGGATTTGCCAGTATTCGATGCGGGCGACGTGGTTTGCGTGGACGACGAACTAGAGTCCGCACAACGCGCTTTTGGGGAAGAGGTCGTTTCGCTTTTGGCCGATGGCTTTCGTCCAATCGGGCTGGGTGGTGGTCATGAGACGGCTTATGGTAGTTGGCTTGGGCTTGCCGCATTTGCTGCCAAGCAAAAGCGGATACCGCGTATAGGCATCATCAATTTTGATGCGCATTTCGATTTGCGTACCGCCGAGCGTGCCAGTTCTGGTACGCCTTTCAAACAAATTAGTGATGACTGCAAGCGCCGGGGCTGGCCGTTTCAATATGCCTGTCTAGGCATCGCCGAGACCGCGAATACCGCCGCACTGTTCAATCAAGCGGGGCGCTTAGGGGTATGGTGGGAAACTGATAGCGTGACGCAATGCGCCGAGAACCCTGAGCTTTTGGCAAAGTTGGATCGCTTCGTCAGAGGCGTGGATTGGCTCTACGTCAGTATTTGTTTGGACGTGCTTCCCGCCGGAGTCGCCCCCGGCGTTTCAGCACCAGCCGGTTTTGGCATGCCCTTAGCGGTGCTAGAGTCATTGCTAAAAAGCCTAAAACAAAGTGGCAAAGTTCGCTTTACCGATATTGTTGAGTTAAATCCGAAATTTGATATCGATCAACGCACCGCCAAGGTCGCAGCACGATTAGTGTGGGTCATGGCGCGCTGACGCAAGCTGGAACACTAAATCGTTATTGCAGATACAAAATAAGTTCAGTTTTTGCCGATTCAGGATCCACCGTGGTCGGGTCATCTACGAACGCGAAGACCAGCGGCTCTTTCGCTTTGTAGCCATACACGTCCGCATACGCACGCAGTAAATTCGCGGTGTTTTCTAAGCGATCGTACAAACCGGTATGCACTGCATACAATACAACGCTCGCTGGCCATGTTTCTGCAGTCACGGCGCCCTGACTTTTCAGTTCCGTCGTGGTCGTTAAAGCGGCTTGAAAATAATATTTGCCGTCCTTGTGACCAAGATCGAACCCCATAGGGGCGCTCGCAAAGGCTTCGGCATTTTGCGCGCTAAGCGCTTGGCTCAAAGCGCCATAAGCTTTGGCGTAAGCGACGCTTATCTCCAGTAGGGTGTCATTGGCCTGCGCATCAATTCTAATGATCGGGCGCGCGGCAACATGCTTTACTTGCACCGAAAAATTGCCGAATTTCGCATTCGGTAATTTTTCCACACGGGCTTTTAAATTGGCAAGTCCCACTTCGTAATCCGGCCCGACAAAGTGGTCCATCAGCAAATTCATCCAGCGCCCCGGTATTGATGTGAGAAGTGAAGTACCAGCGTCTGATTCAAACGCCCAGGTCACACTGGTCGAATCTTCTTTGGGCACCAGCTGGTAAATCGCTTTGCCACCACCACCTTCGAATACCAAATCCGTAACGATGAGTTGGTTTTCTTTGGCTTCCACGATTGTTTGTGAGCCATCACCCAATATTTTGCCGGTCCACGCCATTTTTGCGCCGATGCCTCTTTCAGGGCCGGAGTACTCATATTGGAGTGCTGGGTCTTTAGCGACGTAGGGGCTCCACTCGTTATACCGTTTGAAGCCATTCACAAATTGATAAATAAAACTTGCTGGGCGAGCAATCTCGATTTGACGCTCGACGCGGACTTTCGCCGGTAAAAATAAACCGCCTATCAATAACAAAGCGAGGAAGGCAAACAATACTTTCAGGAATAGTTTCATTAAGTTTCTGCTTTTGGAGGCAGCGAAGTGGTGGTCAAATTATCCCCGGTAAGCACTTGGCGGTAAAGGCTAAGGTGTTCTATTGCGACCTGCTTCATGGTGCGTACAGCGCCAATATTCGCACGCGCGCGATCTAGCATTGAACGATCCTCAGCGATGGCGTCCAGCGCACAAGCCCATGCGTTGGCGTCGCCTGCGGCAACCAACCAGCCGTTTTTTTCATGATCTACAAGTTCTGCAATACCACCGCGGCGACTTCCAATAACGGGAAGCTGTTGGGAAAACGCTTCCAGAACGACCAGCGGCCC
>JAYTAO010000560.1:0-15935 GCA_043737435.1 Rhodanobacteraceae bacterium
GCACGGCAATGGCATACGAACAAACATTGGCCCAGCATTTGGATGGCAAAACGCGGGCTTTACCACAACGGCGAAGCCATGCATTTTTGTACCGACGGCGAATAACGATGAGCATTTTTCTGATGAAAACGATGACCTTAGCGCTCAAAGTTGCGGCGGTTTTTAGCCTTGTTGGCGCAGCGCACAGCAGTTTTGCCGCAACCTTAATTGAACACGCGGATGTGTATCCGGTAAGCCGCGCGGTGTTGCTGGACACCGCAGTGCTGATCGACGAGGGCAAAATCAAGGCGATTGGTGCGGATGCATTGGCGCAAGCGGGCAGTGCGACGCGGGTGGACGCTACCGGATTGCGGCTTTATCCCGGTTTGATTAGCGCCAATTCTTCGCTAGGGCTGATCGAAATTGCAGCGGTGCGCGCGACTGTGGATACCGCTGAAGTGGGTGCGATCAACCCGAACGCACGCGCGCAAATCGCGGTGCATGCGGACAGTGATTTATTGCCGGTGGCGCGTGCCGGTGGCGTGCTTACTGCGTTGAGTGTGCCGCGCGGGGAGTTGATTGCCGGGCAATCGGCATTGATTAATTTGAGCGGTTGGAACTACGAGGAAATGACGGTCAAGCCGTCGGTGGCGATGCATCTCTACTGGCCCAGCACCCGCCTGCCAGATTGGTTGCCTAAGCCTGCGATTGAGCAAGCAATGAAAGCCGCTCTGGATAATCTAGCTCTTTTAGACGCCACCTTTAATGAGGCAATTGCTTACCGCGCGAAAGCGGATTTGCCTGCTGCTAAACGCGGGCAGCAAGATCTGCGCTTGCAAGCATTGCAGCCCGTGCTCAAAGGCGAGCTGCCGTTGTTTATCCACGTTAACGAGCTGGCGCAAATTCGCGGCGCGCTTGCCTTTGCCGCGAAATACAAACTCAAACTTACCTTGGTCGGCGCCCTGGATGCTTGGCGGGTGGCGAATGAATTGAAAGCCGCGAACGTGCCGGTGATTTTGGGCTCGCCGTTTAATCTGCCGCTGCGCCGTAGTGAAAGCTATGACGTCATTTATTCGGCGGCAGCGAAACTCAACGCGGCGGGCGTCAAAATTGCGATTGCAGGTGACGGCGGCGGCATGGATGCCAGCTTAGAAAAAAACATCGCCTACTTGGCCGCGCAAGCCGCCGCGTTTGGCCTGCCGCCAGAACAAGCGCTGCGATCAATCACCTTGAGTGCGGCCGAAATTTTGGGCGTCTCCGACCGCTTGGGCAGTATTGATGTTGGTAAAGACGCCAACCTAATTTTAGTGCGTGGCGATGTCTTGGAAATCACCAGCCCGATCAAACGCATTTTTATCGCGGGTATCGACACGCCAATGACTAGCCGCCACACCGAGCTGTGCCAGCGCTATCAAGGCCGCTATGGCGTCAAAAACGGTGACGTGTGCACCGTTCAATGATCCAGGATTTTCCATCAGAGCGTGACGGCGAGCTGTTGCGTTTTGATTTCGTCAATCTTTTGGCTTTTGACTTGGAATCAAATTCTTCCCAATGTAGCAGTTGGAAACGCGCAGCAAAAACCACGTTTTTTGCGAGCGGGCCAGGAAAACGTCGAAGCCTGAAGACACCTAAGATTTTCCGAATGGAAAATCTTAGGTGAATGACGGTGCGCCGGTAGTGATCGTGCATGGTTTGTGGATGGGCGCGTGGCAAATGCGGCCATTAAAGAATGCGCTGATGCGTGCGAATTTCCGCTGCTATCGCTATCACTATGCAAGTGCGCTGAGCCCGTATCAGCAAAATCAAGACGGCCTTGCGCGCTTGATTGAGCAACGCATCGGTACCGCGTGCAACTTCGTCGCGCACTCGATGGGCGGCTTGCTGGTGCTCGATTTGCTACAGCAGCGCCCAGAGCTATGTGCGGGGCATGTCGTGTGCCTAGGCACACCGATTAATGGCTCTGCAGTTATCAAAAAAATGCAGCGCGCGCCGTTCAAAACGATACTTGGACATGCCAGTACACCGCTGCTAAAAGGCGTTGAGTTGGCGCTGCCGGAAACGCTAAAAGTAAGCGTATTGGCAGGCACCCGCAGCTTGGGCGGCGGCAAATTGCTCGCGCGCTTCAATGGCGAAAACGATGGCTCCGTGGGTATAGAAGAAACCCAGGCGGCGTGGCTAACGCATCATGAACGCTTGAATTTGTCGCATACGCAATTGGTGTATTCGAGCCGGGCTCAGGCGCGGGTCGTGGCGCTTTTAAGGAGGTGATTTGATGCGGGAATTGTCTTGCTCGGTGTGAAGCCATTCGTTAGAGTTAAAACACACCCGAGCAAAAACTTAAACTAGCTAGATCCATACCGCGTCGCCGCCGGGCCGACACGCTTTTGCTGAGCGGAGAATCTATGAGCAAAACTCCATCATGAAACACATAGAGCATGTCCTTTAACGAGCAGAGTTCGCAAAGTCCGACCCCGACTACAGCTATTTTACTACGCTACTCTATGCTGCTAAAGCGTAACCGTCCGCCCCAGCCACCTCCCAAGCACTTGAGCTGACGCGCAAGAGAACGAGCCGCCTCATGCCGAGGCCGCGCAGGCGTGGTTGCTGCTCGCGCGCGCCTGCTTTCTAACGATGAGGCTTCAACCACAGTGAATGAAATTCGGGAACAGGCTCGATATGACGGCTTGCGCGTGCGTTTGGTTGGGGTGCTTGGCAAGGCACGCAGTACAGTGCAGCTTGACGTGGTTATGGTAATGCCGTAACGCCTGAGCCGGAAGAAGTGATGTACCCGGTAATATTGGAAGATTCGCTCGCCCCGCGCTTGCGGGTCTATAACCGTGCGACCGTAATCGCCGAAAAATTTGAAGCGATTGTGAGCCTTGGCATGGCCAACAGCCGGATGAAAGGCTTTTTCGATCTGGCCGCATTGGCACGCGAAGGCATTGTAGATATGGGGCAGCTAGGCAATGCGATTAGGACGACATTTCAGCGTCGAGGAACCCTTCTTCCCCACCACACGCCGGTCGGACTGAGCGATGAATTCGCGCGCAACCCCAGCGCGCGCAGTGGCAGAGATTTCTTGTAAAAAACCGTTTAGAAACGTTGTCGTTAGAAGATGTTGTTATTTATATCGGTCGATTTATTGAGTCGCCACTCGCACAGGCCAGCGTGAATCAAGCCCAACCACAACCTCAATAAAGCTATCTATGAATGAATCGGCGCGTCGCTGATAAAATTATAAGGTTGAAAGCACTCACGCATCGAGTGCGTTCAGCGCAAACGGCGGTTTTTAAGTCGTAATATTGGGGCCGACGCATCTTCGTCGAGACAGAAAGGAAAGCTCGCTATGTTGATTTCATTGGTACTAGTTGCAGCATTAGCGGCGGCAGAAACGCCAGCGCTTACCCGCGACTGCGTTGCTACACATACTTTACGCAGTACCGCCGTATTGGACGATCAGACGATTTTGTTTCAATTGCGCGATGGCAGCGTTTGGAAAAATACGCTAGATTTTCGCTGCCCGACATTGGGTTTTCACGAAGCCTTTAGCTATGAAAGCCATGGCCTACAGCTGTGCGATCTGGACACCATTAAAGTGTTTGAACCGTATGGAATTTCCGGCGCGAGCTGTGGACTGGGCAAGTTTGAACGCCAAGTTGGCAGCATGCGCGAGCTGCGCGCGGCCGCGCGCGAAAGCAAGCGCCTGGCGCGCGCAAAACGTCAAAATTAATCCTAGCTGTGATGAAAGTAAGTAGCCCAAGCGTGGCCAAAAAATTGATCACGTTCTGTGGCACGCTTGCCGCCTAATTTATCCATTGGCAAGCGGCGATGACTGACTCAATTACAGCTGCACTTAAACATGTTGCACTCAAACACGGTATGGGCACCAAGGCAATTCACGCAGGACAGAGTCCCGATCCATCAACGGGTGCCATTATGACCCCGATCTATGCGACCAGCACCTATGTACAAAAAAGCCCGGGTGTGCATCAGGGCTATGAGTACAGCCGTACCCAAAACCCAACTCGCAATGCTTATGAACGCTGCATCGCCGAGTTGGAATCTGGCACGCATGGTTTTGCGTTTGCTTCCGGACTAGCTGCAGCGGCCACGGTGCTGGAGATGTTGGACAGCGGCGCTCACATCATCGCTATGGACGATTTATACGGTGGAACTTTTCGCTTATTCGACAAAGTTCGCAAACGCTCAGCCGGTTTGCAGTTTAGTTTTATCGATATGACCCAGCCCGGTGCGATTGAAGCGGCGATGCAAGCAAATACCAAAATGATTTGGGTCGAGACACCGACCAATCCGATGCTGAAACTGGTGGATTTGGCCGAGGTGGCGCGCATCGGCAAAGCGCATGGGTTAACGACAGTGGTTGACAACACCTTTGCTTCGCCCATTTTGCAGCGCCCAATCGAATTAGGCTGCGACATCGTGCTGCATTCGGCAACAAAATATTTGAACGGGCACTCGGATATTGTCGGTGGCGTATTGGTGACCGCAAATGCCGAAATTGCCCAGCAATTAGCTTTTCTGCAAAATGCCGTGGGGGCGGTGCAAGGGCCATTTGATAGCTTTTTAGCCCTGCGTGGCTTGAAAACTCTGCATTTGCGCGTCGAGCGCACCTGTCAAAACGCGCTCGAAATTGCACGTTTTCTGGAAACACATCCTGCGGTTGAAAAAGTGATCTATCCGGGCTTGCCCAGCCATCCACAGCATGCGCTCGCAAAAGCGCAGATGTCCGGTTTTGGCGGCATTATTTCGGTTGTAGTTAAAGGTGGCTTGGCGGCCGCAACGAAAATGCTGGAGCGCTGTGAGCTGTTTGCGCTGGCGGAAAGTTTGGGCGGCGTGGAAAGCCTCATAGAGCACCCGGCGATTATGACGCATGCTTCAATACCGGCGCAAAAACGCGCCGAATTAGGAATGAGCGATGGCCTGATTCGTCTAAGCGTGGGTGTGGAAGACGTCGCTGATTTGATTGCCGAGCTGGCGGCGGCGCTAGCATGAGTGGAACGGCGGAAGTCTTAATTCGTGCCGCGACTGCAGCAGACACGGGCTTAATTTTGCGCCTCATTCGCGAACTGGCTGACTATGAAAAGCTTCTAGATCGAGTCGTCGCCAGCGAAGAAAAACTAAATCAGACATTGTTTGGCAGCCAACCCTGCGCGGAAGTGCTTATTGCTGAAGTGGATGGCGCAGCGCAGGGGTTTGCACTGTATTTCCAAAATTACAGCACCTTTTTGGCCACTCCAGGAATTTACCTAGAAGATCTGTACGTGCGTGAATCTGCACGAGGTTTAGGCGTGGGACTTAAATTAATTGCTAGCGTGGCTAAACAGGCTGTTGCTCGGGGATGTGGCCGCTTTGAATGGGCGGTGCTGGATTGGAACGAGCCCGCATTGAAATTTTATCGTGCGCTGGGTGCGTTGGCGCAAAATGATTGGATTGTCCAGCGTTTGCACGGACAAGCGCTTTTAGATTTGGCAGCGAAGGCATAATTTTGGCGTTTAGCGCGGGCTGCGCTAGTTTTTTCGCGTTTTCAAACCAATGTACAACGCAGCCGGAATAACGACCGCCGAGACTAACAGCCAGAGCGCACCCCAAAACATCGTTGTGCCGCCCAGGTATTCGGCCAAAATCCGTGCGTCTGAACGCAACGCTGAACGTGCTAGCGTGTCGGAAAAAATGTCCATCGGCACGTACAGCATGGTTACCACGCCAATCAGCTTTAGGATGAGATCGTTAATCCACGCGTTTAGAAATTTGGCACTGGCTAGTGCGCTAAATCCACCCAGCAGTCCAAAAACTATCCCATAAAGATTCCGTACATAAAATGCAGTCAAGCACAGCATTCCGATGCCAAGCATTGCCATGATCCAGCGATCTGCACTTGAGCGCGCGGCCAAAATTAAAATCAGAGCGCCCCACAATAAAGAGCCCAAATAGCCAGCCGAAATAATGACGATAGGCCAGCCGCCAACCGATTGCACCTCGCCGCCTTGATTTGCAACGATGTGCATGGAAAGCACGCTGCCGCCGGTGAGAATCGTCGCAAGCGCGTGTGAGCCTTCATGGAAAAACACAACCAGAATCTTCAACGGCGTTAGCAGTTGCGTGTCCCACGCCAAAACGCAAACCAAAGCCAGCAATGGCAATAACCAATAATCAGTTTTCGGCGAGTGCGTATTGCGTGGATCGGGTGAGGAATTTTCCATGCCCGATGTTAGCGCAGCCATCGCGCTAAGGCAGGAAATTGCGACGCAGAAAGATCGTATTAGGCGCGCAGAGTGCAATTACAGTAGTTGACAGCGAGCGCTAAATCCTCATGCTCAACAGATGTCTAATTCGTCCGTTGTTACCCAGCCAAAGTCCGCCAATGGCGAAGCGAGAAGTGCTGCTTTTAGCGTGATTTTGGATGAAATTCCTGACCCAGTATTTGTAAAAAACGCTGACCACCGTTGGGTTTATGTTAACCAAGCTTTTTGCGCGTTGGTTGGCAGGCAGCGTCAGTGGTTGATCGGCAAAAGTGATTTTGACATTTCACCCGCGGCCGAGGCGCGGGTGTTTTGGGCCAAAGATGACGAAGTTTTGCAATTTGGCGGAAGCAACGTCAATTTGGAGCAACATACGAATCCCAGTGGCGACTGCCGCGTCATTGAAACCAAGAAAACGTTAATCAAAATAGGGGGGAAAACCTATTTGCTTGGCATCATCCGTGATTTAACCGTGCTGGCGGACATTCAAGGTGAATTGACACGCAGCAACCAAGAGCTGGAAAGGCGCGTGCGTGAGCGTACTGCTGAGCTGCAGCACAGTAACGCTCAGTTGCAAAACATGGCTTTTTTTGATCCGCTCACCGGCTTGCCCAATCGGCGATTGCTGATAAGTTCGTTGGAGCGGCGCCTCGGGCTTGGGGCCGGCATGGGATTTACCAACAACGGGATTGCACCTGTTGCGGTGTTTTACATCGATTTGGACAACTTTAAACGCGCTAACGATTCGCATGGTCACCCATTCGGGGATTCCATGTTGATCCAGTTGGCCGAGCGACTGCGTGCGATGGCGCAGTTTTCTATGGTGTCGCGGGTGGGTGGCGATGAATTTATTGCGGTGGGGCACGAAGGCTTAGCGCTAGATTTGATCACCTTAGCTCAAGTTTGCCGTGAAATTTTAGAGCGTGTTTCACAGCCGTTTTTGGTCGATCAAACTGAAGCATCGACCAGTGCAAGTGTGGTGTGGCTATTTCGCCTGGGGATGCCAACGAAGTCGTCGAATTATTACAAAGCGCTGATACTGCGATGTTTCGCGCCAAAGATCGCGGTCGAAATCAGTACGCATTTTTTGCGCCAACGATGAGCCTGCGCGCGCGCGAGCACGTGGCACTTGAACGGGGCCTTCGGCGCGCGATTCGCGCGGGCGAAATTGACGTGTTATTTCAGCCCATTATTTCAGCAAGTTCCGGCGCTCAGATCGGCGTGGAAGCGCTGGCACGCTGGCACGACCACGAACTAGGTGATGTTTCCCCAGAAAAATTTGTTCCGATAGCGGAAAATTCCGGACTAATCCACGAGCTTAGCCATCACGTACTGCGCCGGGCACTTAAGTTGGCGAATGCTGCCTTACCAGCGGATCAGCGCCTCTGCGTTAATTTATCGGCATTGCAGCTGGATCGTATGACCTTAGTTGAAGATGTGCGCCGTGCCCTGGTTGAAAGTAATTTTGACCCAAAAAGACTGGAGCTTGAAATTACGGAAAGTGTCGCAGCGAACAAGGACGAGCGCTTAATCACGGTGCTTTATTCCTTACGCGATTTGGGAATTGGATTAGCGCTGGACGATTTCGGCACGGGTTACTCCGCATTGGCCCATATGCAGCGTCTGCCCATTGATCGAATCAAAATTGATCGCAGTTTCGTCGTTGAAATTGCGGCAAATCAGAAGAGCCGAGCCATGGTCGAGGCCATGATCAGAATGGGGCAGGCACTTAATCTAAAAGTGCTTGCGGAAGGCGTAGAAACGGCTGAACAACGCGAAGTGCTGCAGGCATTGGGCTGCGATGAATTGCAAGGGTATTTGTTGGGTCGGCCTGCAGATTTGGCGCTTATTTAAACTATCCAGTTTGATTACTGGCGCAGATTCGCACCGAATTCGACAATGCCGCCACGCCGCAGTTCTAGGGAAACGCCACGCGGGTCAAAATCCAACGGGTAACTGCCTACGGTAACTGGCGAGCGAAAAAACACTTCACCAGCCGCCCGAAGATCGGGTTGGAATTTAATGGTTATAGATGCGCGTCGCACGTTATCGATATACACATCGTAGTTTCCGGGCGCTGCACCTTCCACTGAGATTTTGAATTCCTCCGAGCTCGTGCTGCGATCAAATTTAGTGTCAAGAATGAAACTTGAACTGGCGCTAGTTGCTTGGCCGCGCACCTGCGCTAATGTGAAGCGCTCATTGACTGACAGCTCGGCACTTGCTGGACCGTTGGTATAACCGATCGGAGATAGAGCTGCGGTTAGCGAAACGCCTTGACGAATATCTTTATTATTTCGATCCGTTCCCTGAACTAAAAATTCTTTTCCTACCACATCGAAATCTAATAGCGGCGCAAAATTAATAATCGCAGGGCTGCGAAAATGTATTTCGGCCTTGGTGCTTGTGCCAAAAGGTAACGCGTTAAATTGAGTTACGCTGTTGTTTGGTAGCGTCAAACTGTATGAACCAACGGGAAGATCCCGAAGCTCTAAGCGAAAATCACTCGCGTCAGGACGTTTTTCGAATACGGCACGGGCACCAAACTGCGGTGTATTAATGAATTGCTCAAATCCTACTGCACTTA
Source organism: Rhodanobacteraceae bacterium (assembly GCA_043737435.1). Lineage (GTDB taxonomy): Bacteria > Pseudomonadota > Gammaproteobacteria > Xanthomonadales > SZUA-5 > JANNYA01. The sequence continues at coordinate 8,827 of JAYTAO010000560.1, forward strand.
CGCCAGCAAAGGTGTTATCAGAAAGCCCACCCGTACAGCGCTTTGCTTGCGTTGATGCACCTAAGCGCTGGAGTTTGAACGAACCGGTTCCGACGCGTACTTTGGCGACAGGGGTCGAGGCTTGCCCTGGACTAGAATTTTTCCCGGATGCTTGAGTACTACCATCAGAATCGAGCTGCACCCTTGCATTTGCGAGATTGCAATTATCGAAACTCAGCTCAAGTTTTCCCGCGGGCACAAATTGCGGTGGCTCAAATACGCCAGGGCTGATTTGTCTTCCCGCGAAAGGCATCAGCAATGGCAGGCTCATCGCGCCTGGAGTAACTGCTCCGGCCGCAGTGTAAAACGTCGGCCGACCAGCTGCGTCGTAACTCAGATGAATCGCGACGAGCGAAAGCTCGCCGTTTGCGTCTGCATAGGTCTCAAATATAAATCCTTGCCCGATCGTTGCCGGGTCATACCAATTGCCATCAAACGCGCTAGTTAACGCTGCATTTGCGTCGTTTGTACTGAAGCTGGCAAGGGAACAGGCGAGTGTCAGCATTGCCGTTTTAGAGGTGAAAGAATTCATGTTGATCATTCGCTACGCTTCCTGCATGGTGTTTGGGCCTATTGGCCCTCTTCTAAATCGGCTTCGAAATAGTAAATGCCGACGCCTGCGCGTCGATCCGTACTGGTGCCTGTAGCGTTGGTGTCGATGCCCAATTGGGTGTAAAGCATGCGATCTGTTTTCACTGCAAACTGATCACAATGCCTGCGAATCGCTTCTCGCATTTCTTCCAACTTGCTTGCCGGTACACGTTCGTAAATCTCTTGCTGGTAAAATGCCGGCCCGTCACTTCTTCGAATGTTGTAGGCAATGGTTTCCAACAAATCGCCCGTGGCAATACCCAGAATGTTGAGTTTTTCTTCTTCTTGTTTTCCGCTTACCGGTTCGTAATAGGCTTTGACTAGCCGGACGTGATCGGTATCGACGCGTTCCACCGAACCTACGCGCACCAACTCATCAAGAACCGCGCGATAAGGTTGATTGCCCGAGTACATGCGAACAAGCTCGGTAAATCCGAATTCGCCTTCGATGAGAAGAATGGCGGGTTGGTCGTCATCGCCTTTGAATTTGGGATCTTCTGCCCAACCTGACAAAACGCGTGCAGCGCGATTGTAGCGTTCAGGTGTGCCTTCTTTAGGCTCAGGCATACGCACCAAACGATCCACTTCGCGACGGGTCAAGCCTGTTAAAACGGCAACACGACTTTTCGAATTCTTGCGTCCAGGAATAGTAAACTCCTTCATCGAGACGTCAACGTAAACCCATTTCACTAGATCGTTGAAAGCTTTGTAGGACATACCGCTGCGCAGCACCGCACGAACTAGCGGGCGCAATACCCGAACCACAGCGGCCGCAAGCGCCGTACGTACTTTGTCACTCATAAATTAGTTGCCTTCCCAGGACGTTGATCACGCAATAAGTTTTCTAATGTCTTATTTTATTATTATCTTATTTTACGTGTATATTGTGCGCTGGTTTAGCCCCTCCAAGCTGTAACTTAGTGTGAGCATACGCACAATTAGTGTTTATCGCAAGAGTTTTGTGCCAATAATTACAGTACCGTTAAGGTTGTACTAATACTGGATCCAAAGCTGGATTTTTCCACATACTTATTTGGCGATAACCATTTCGTTGAGCAAATTATCGGCGCCGTCCACTTCTTGCATCAACCACAGCATGTAGCGTGAGTCGACGTGAATGGTTCGGGTTAGCTTCGGGTTGTAAACCCATCCAGAGCTTATCGATTCGTAGTTTCCATCAAAAGCTAACCCGACCAATTCGCCTTTGCTATTCATCGTCGGTGATCCAGAATTTCCGCCGGTGATATCCAAATCGCTCAAAAAGTTGACTGGCACGCTGCCTTTAACCGCATATTCGCCGAAACGCTTGGCTTTGATTGCGTCAAGCTGCTTTTGTGTTGCATCAAACTCACCTTTGCCTGTGTGTTTTTCAACAATGCCTTCGAGCGAAGTAAACGGCGCAAAGCTGATCGCATCGCGTGCGCTGTAGCCTTTGACGTTACCGTAGGTGACACGCAGGCTGTTGTTAGCATCTGGATAGAGTGGTTTGCCCAGCGTTGCAGCGTAGGCGATGCGAGCGTCCATCCAGAGCGGACGCAGTCGCGATTCATTGCCCATCCTGGTCTTATTTTGGTTTTCAATTTGCAACAGTGCGGGCAATAGCGCCACCGCCATTTTGAGTGCCGGATCATTTGAATTTTCTATCGCCTTGCGATCAGCTTTAAACCAACGTAATCGCTCCTCGGTATTTCCCAATTTCGTTTGCTGGAATAACGCGTCCAATTTTGCCCCGAGCTGCGCAGGTTCGCCTAGCCAGGCGTCCAATTCTTTAAGGTGTTCTGACGGCGGTAAGGCGGCGTAGCTCGTCCAAAAATATTCAGACAGAGCGCGATCAACCTGAGCATCCCAGCGTTTCTCCAGAGTACGCAATCTTCCTTCAATACGAATTTCGTCACGTTCCTGAAAACCAAACTCCCGGCTCGAATCTATTTTTCCGCGCTCAATACTGTGCCGGTAAAGATCGCGTGCTGCGGTGTACAAACCACTTTGGTTCATAAGCGAAAGGATTTGATCGCGATTTCGCACCGCGCGCGCGTCTTTCAGCAAATTACGCAAGCCGACATAACCTTGCTCAGCTGATGCGGCATTTTTCTTGATCCAAGCAACGATGGCTTGTTCTTCAGCCGCTTTTTGCGCCACCACCGGCAATTTGGCAAAGCCATCAAGGTTACCTTCAAAGTTTTTTAGACCGTTATTTAAGCCGGCAACGGTAGCCGCATACTTGATTGCCGCGTCCGGGCGGTCCGTGGTTTGCGCGGCAATAATCGCAAGTACTTTCTGATAGCGGCTGATCAGCGTGGGGTAAGTGAAACTTTCAGCATCATCCAACTCTTCCGCGAGTCGATAGCGGTTCGTGCGCCCTGGGTAGCCTGCAATCATCACAAAATCTTGCTCGGCAATGCCCTTTGCCGAAACTTTTAAATAAGATTTCGGGCGATACGGGACATTGCCAGTTGCAAAGTCCGCCGGTTTGCCATCGGATCCAACATAGGCGCGTAGGAAGCTGAAATCGGCGGTGTGACGTGGCCAGATCCAATTGTCAGTGTCGCCGCCAAATTTCCCCAGTGCCTCTGCCGGGTTGTAGACCAAACGTACGTCACGAATTTCCATCTGTTTGACTAAGGAATATTTACTGCCGCCATGAAATACGTAGACATCGCAACGGTAGCCGCCGCCTTTTTCACAACCGGCGACTAGCGCTTTTTGACGCGCATCAATGGCGTCATACGCTTTACGGCCGTTGTCAGGCAGATTTTTGCGAATCTGCGCGCTGACATCGGTAATTGATTCGGTCACGTAGACGCGTAATGTGGGTTCGCCTGGCAATTCATCACCGATGGTTTTTGCCAAGAAGCCATCTTGCAGCAAATTGCGTTCAGGTTTGCTGTTAAATTGAATCGTTCCATAGGCGCAGTGATGGTTAGTTACCACTAAACCCATCGGGCTTACGAAAGATGCCGTGCAGAAGCCCAAACCGACGACAGCGTTCAACGGAAAAGCGTCCAGATTACCCAGGGTTGTTGGATCTAGCTCAAGACCTTTGGCGCGCACATCTTCAGCTAATTCCTGTAACTGCTGCGGCTGCCACATCCCTTCGACGGCGTAAGCTCGACTAACGCCGATGCAGCTCAGTGTCATTGCAATGGCAAGTTGAGAACATGAGTTGAATGATTTGGACATGAGCGTTCGCCTGATAAATTAGCGCCGAAGCATAATCGTTCGAAACGCTGCGTGCCTATGCCAAATGTTTATGGATCACGCAGAATGTGGATAGCCATGCACTTCGTTTTTCCGAGCGCAGCGCAGCAATTTCATATTTCAATTTCGCCCTGTTGAGATTGCTTCACTGCGCAGTGACGAACCAAGCAACTCCCTGAAAGTGTGGCGTACCTTTGTTAGTTGCCTGGGCATTTAGTTTTGAACGAGAAGTAGGAATTAAAAAAAACCGCAACTAGTTTCCCGGCTGCGGTTCAATAATGTTTGCTCTGCGCGTCTTTTCGCGCGCCAAAGTCATGCTACTTGAGTTTTGCTTTCGGAAAATTTTAGTGCTGCAACTTACTTCTTGATCGCGACTTTGGATGCTTTGACGATGCTGTCATTGGCAACGTCAAACTGGCCTTTGACCAAGTTAACCATCGTTTCGGTGCTGCGGGTGGTGATGCCAGCGATTTCTTGGCTCAGCGCAACATTCTTCTCAGCGACGGTTTTGATCATCGAGATGCTTTTTGGCATGAAGGCGCGGAATTCTTCTGGGCTTTTCACAACGGCTGCGTTTTCAACCAATTCCGCCATCGTGGTCATGCGATCTTCGAAACCCTTGAGCTGAACATCAATGATTTTTTCAAAGTGATCAACAGCAACGGTGTTGGCTTTAACTACAGATTCAGCGAATTGCTTGCTGAAGGAAAGGATTTGGCTGCTCATTTGCTCGAACATGGGAAAACTCCTAAAAGACTAGTGAATTAAAAATTAAAAGAATTGGACGACTTACAAGTCTTCTAAGCTGCTACTAGCTACCAGTTAAGTGGCAAGCGCTTTTCGAGTCTTGTTGCGGTGCAGCATAAATTGGAATTTGTTGCAACGCAACATTTTTCGTAGCAACGTTTCAAATTATTCAGTTTGCTGGCTTTGCTCCAACTGCAGGCGCTGCGCCGCGAATTCTTTTTCAGCGGCTCGGCGCTCTAAATTGGGTATCTGCACCACTTCCGCCATCATACGCACCACGCCTAAGCGGCGATCCTCAAACACTTCGCCTATAGCCAGCAAGCCCGCGCTTTCGCCATAAACACGACATAAGCCGGGCCGCGCATCGACTTGAAAACGTTGCGCTTGTAAGTAGCGTGCGGTTTGCGCTTGGTTGATCATCACGATCGGCAAATGCACGACGCCCGCGTCACTAGCCGCTAATAGCTCGCGCCGTTCGGCTTTGCTTAGTGCACCCAGTTCGTCCAGCGTATGCATTGGCATAGCTTCAAACGGCACCACCCAAAGTCGGCGCAACGCGCTTACGTGGGCACCGCAACCTAGTAATTCACCTATGTCCTCCACTAGAGTTCGGACGTAAGTGCCGGTACCGCAAACAATTTCGAGCGTGAGCCAATCTGCACCGAACTCAATTAATTCTAACTTGTGGATTTGGACGGTGCGTTCGGCGCGTTCAATTTCAATACCTTGCCGCGCCAGTAGATACAGCGCTTTGCCCTGGTGTTTCAGCGCGGAGTACATCGGCGGACGTTGTAACAGCGCGCCGCGAAACTGCGCCAACAAAGCTTCAATCCGAGCCCGATCAAATTTTGGTACCGCACGCGTCTCAATGATGGCGCCATCGGCATCGCCGGTATCGGTGCGTATGCCTAGTTGCGCACAGGTGCGATAACTTTTGTCGGCTTCCAACATATATGTGCAGGTTTTGGTGGCTTCACCGAAGGCTAGCGGTAGCGCCCCTGTTGCTAGCGGATCCAACGTGCCCGCGTGCCCGGCTTTTTTCGCCCCGATCATGGCACGCGCTTTGTGCAGTGCCACGTTTGAGCTCATCCCCGCAGGTTTATCAAGCAACAATATTCCAGATATTTTCATGCCTACTCTTGGAGCAATTATAAACTTGATAAAGATAGCGGAAATGCTTTGGTGCTTGCGTAGAATCCGCGTGCGTAGAATCCGCTCAACTTATCTTCTTGCCTTTGCATTTAAATCTAGGTGATTACTCCATATGGCCGTCAGCGTTTTTGATATTTTTAAAATTGGAATTGGCCCGTCTTCGTCGCACACGGTAGGACCCATGCGCGCGGCGGCACGCTTTGGTGAGCGCTGGTTGTTGGAGCGAAATTTGTTGAGTCAACTTGTGCGCGTGCGTGTCGAACTGTTTGGTTCGCTTGCCCACACCGGGCGTGGTCATGGTACCGATAAAGCCATATTGCTCGGCCTGGAAGGCAATTGGCCAGATCAGATTGACCCCGATATGATGACGCCGCGTCTGGAGGCTATTCGTAGCCAAAAAAAACTGATGGTGTTGGGCACCCACGAAATTTCTTTCGATGAAAAATACGACCTAGCGTTCAACAAACGCCAAAAATTGCCTTACCACAGCAACGGCATGCGCTTTATCGCTTATGCCGCCAACGACGTGGTTCTGGCTACGCGCGACTACTATTCGGTGGGCGGCGGTTTTGTTGTCAATCAAGACGAGGCGGCTGAAGATAAAATTGTGCCGGATCGTACTGAGCAGCCGTATCCATTTTCTTCCGGCGATGAATTGCTGGCGATCTGCGCCACAGAAAATTTAAGCATCGCCCAAGTCATGCGCGCGAACGAGCGCGTTTGGCATGACGATGCTTATGTCACCGCGCATCTGCAACAAATTTGGCAAGCGATGCAAGATTGTGTTGCGCGTGGCACCCGTGCCTCTGGGGTGTTGCCGGGCGGCTTGAAAGTACGCAGGCGTGCGCCAGAAATGTTGCGTGAACTTAGCTTACGACCGGAAGCGGCGTTGCGCGATCCGTTGACCATTTTAGATTGGGTCAACTTATATGCTTTGGCGGTGAACGAGGAAAATGCCGCGGCCGGGCGCGTGGTAACCGCACCAACGAATGGCGCGGCTGGAATTATTCCGGCGGTGTTGCACTACTACACGCGCTTTTGCCCGGGGGCCGATGACGCAGGCGCACATGATTTTTTATTGACTGCGGGAGCGATTGGTATTTTGTACAAAGAAAATGCTTCGATTTCCGGTGCTGAAGTGGGGTGCCAAGGGGAAGTCGGCGTTGCTTGTTCTATGGCGGCAGGTGGTTTGGCCGCGGTGCTGGGCGCGAACGTGATGCAGGTTGAAAATGCCGCTGAAATCGGCATGGAGCACAATCTCGGGCTGACCTGTGACCCGATTGGCGGGCTAGTACAAATCCCGTGCATTGAGCGTAATGCCATGGGCGCAGTCAAAGCCATTAACGCCCAGCGTTTGGCGATGCGGGGCGATGGCAAGCATC
>JAYTAO010000561.1:0-2635 GCA_043737435.1 Rhodanobacteraceae bacterium
CCTTATTTGGATGACCTGCGCCTGCGTTGGCGCGCCCCGGCTGCTGAATCACGCGATTTTGCGGTGCTGCGTCCGGCCAGCGCGCCCTTTGATGCCGAAGGCGGCATGCGCTGCGTCAGCGGTAATTTGGGCCGCGCGATTGTGAAAGTATCGGCGGTCAAACCCGAACATCGGCAAATTACCGCGCAGGCGCGGGTGTTTGAGAATCAAGACGCTTTGCTGGCCTCTTTCGAACGCGGTGAGCTGGCGCCAGAACGCGTGGGCGATTTTGTCGCGGTCATTCGCGGTCAAGGCCCGCGCGCGAACGGCATGCCCGAGCTGCATAAACTCACGCCCACGCTCAGTCTTTTGCAAGATCGGGGTCAGCGGGTTGCTTTGCTTACCGATGGCCGCATGTCCGGTGCCTCGGGTAAAGTGCTTGCCGCGATTCACGCGGTGCCCGAGGCGGCTGACGGCGGGCCGCTGGCGAAATTGCGGGATGGCGACGTGATTGTGATAGATGGCATTGCTGGCACGCTAAGCATCCAATTTAGCGCGGTATTCAGCGAATCTGATTGGCACGCGCGGCCAGCGGCGGCGGTAGATCTATCCGACAATCAATTCGGGGTTGGCCGGGAATTATTCGGCATCATGCGCGCGCAAGTCGGCAGCGCCGAGCACGGTGCCTGTGCATTGTTTGCGCCATCTGCGTTCACACAATTCGGGACGCCACGCTAATGCTTGCGCTAGTGGCCGACATTGGCGGCACCAATGCCCGCTTTGCGTTGACGGATTTAACAGCGCAGACGCCGAATATCTTGCATGAAAAATCCCTGCCGGCGGCCGATTTCGCCAGCTTGCAACATGCCGCCGAGCATTATCTCAGCGGCGTTCACAGCCAGCCCAAATTTGCCGCCATCGCCGTTGCCTCGCCGGTTTCCGGCGATGAAATACGCCTGACTAATCGCGCGTGGTCGTTTAGTCAGCGCGAGTTGCAGGCGGCGCTCAAGCTGGAAAAGCTCAACGTGCTCAATGATTTTGGCGCGGTCGCGCATGCGGTGGCGGCATTTAGCGAGGCAGATCGAGTGATGCTGTACGGTGATCCAAACGCTGAGATAGCGGGCCCGATTAGCGTCATTGGCCCCGGCACCGGCTTGGGCGTGGCGCTGCTTGTGGGCGGTAAGAAACACGGCGCAGTGCGCGAATGGCACGTGGTAGAAACCGAAGGCGGACACGTCAGCTATGCGCCGCTTGGGGAAGAAGAACATGCGATTGAGCGCTGGTTTACCGCGCGCTTTGGCCGCACCTCGAATGAACGCTTGCTTTGTGGCGCAGGGCTTTCGCACATTGATGCGGCGCTTTCCGGTAGCGACCATCCAAGTTTACAAGCCGCACAACCGCCACTGCGTGAGGCCGCCGATATTGTCGCCGCCGCCCTTGACGGTCACGATTTATTAGCGCGTAAAACCCTGGCGCGATTTTGTGCGGTGCTGGGCAGTGTTGCTGGTGATACCGCACTCATACACGGCGCTCGAACCGTGGTCATTGCCGGTGGCATCGTGCCGCGCTTCATTGCGTTTTTGCGCACCAGTGCGTTTCGCGAGCGCTTTTTAGCCAAAGGCAGATTCGCGGCGTATTTGGAGACCGTAGCGATCCATATCGTCACGCATCCGCATCCGGGCTTGCTAGGTGCGGCGGTAGCGTTGCGGGCGACGCGGGACTTCTAGGCGGCTTGGTTCTTAGTTATTGACGCAGCCTAGATTGGCTACGCCCAGATAAAACTGCACCAAGATGATCGCCGTTGCATTGGTTTAGTGCAATCGTCTGGAACACCCCATATTTGCGTTGTTCGTGTTCGTGTTCGTGTTCGTTTTCGCCCGACTGCAACGTTGAACCCTATATCTAGAACGTACCACTCACAGCGAAGGCTGGCAAAATGAATCAATATATGATGATTTTTGGACTTATGTATTTCAACAGCGTGGCACTGGGCGCTGATGTTGGGGCTGTGCGCGTAGAGCGCTGTAGCGCAGTTTGGAAAGTCACCTTGGAGGTGGCTGCGCAAAAATTCAGTACTATTTTGTGTCAAGGCGTTAGTGATGCGAGTTTGGATTTCGAGCAAATCCAACATTCCCTCGACCTCGAATCAAAGCTACTTTTTGGTAGCCAGCACTGGCAGGACAATCGTTTGCAGCTAGAGATAAGCGAATCCGAGGCTGGCACAACAATATGGTCGGCTTGGTTAGATCCAAAAAACTTAGAGTGGCAAAGTTTGCAGCGCGAGGGCGCTGGATCAGCGGCACGCGCACGCATTTCAGCTCAGCCAATACCCCTGGGTGGCTACGTACAGATTGATGCACGGCAGTCCACTGCGGCGGAAATTTTGAAAGCGCTGTTGGCAACCAGCACGCTAAAGGTTTCGGCAAAAGTTTCGTTGGCGCAGCGCTTTGGCACGAAAATTTCAGCCATTCCCGCGCTCTCTATTCTGCGACTAATCGGCGATGTCGGAAATGCCGCGGTGATTAGCAAAGGCCATCAAGCCTATGAGCTGCGTGCTATACGCGATGCGGCAAAAGTCGCCGCACTGGTCGAGGCAATAGCTAAAAGTGAACAGGCGGAATCTGCAGGCGGTGCGGCGGAGATCGCGCAAACCGAT
>JAYTAO010000562.1:0-2634 GCA_043737435.1 Rhodanobacteraceae bacterium
GGCCCGTTCAGTATGGCGGTGCGCGTTACCAAATTTTAAGCGATGGCGGCAAAGTGATTTGCGTCCGTTTATCGCCTGCGCTAATTTAATTGACTTCCGTGCGCCGCAGTCTAGGATGCGCGAATCTGCTTTTTGCGTGCCCCGCCCATGAATCCGAATTTTCTTGACTTTGAACAGCCCATCGCCGAACTAGAGGCTAAAATCGTCGAACTACGCGCCAACGCCTTGGACAGCGCCATTAATATCGAATCGGAAATACGCGCGCTGCAGGACAAAATCGCACAAAAGACCAAAGAAATTTTTGCGAATTTGAGCGCTTGGCAAACCGCGCAACTGTCCCGCCACCCATTGCGGCCGCATTCGCTGGATTTAATTCCGCTGATCTTTAGCGAATTTCACGAGCTAGCCGGGGATCGCAGTTTTTCTGATGATGCCGCCATTGTCGGCGGTTTGGCGCGCATTGATGGCCAAGCTGTAGTGGTTTTGGGCCAACAAAAAGGCCGCGACACCAAACAAAAGGTGAAGCGCAACTTTGCCATGCCGCGCCCCGAGGGCTATCGCAAAGCACTGCGGTTAATGCTCATGGCGGAGCGTTTTCACCTGCCACTGATTACGCTAATTGATACCCCCGGCGCTTATCCTGGGATTGGTGCTGAGGAACGCAACCAATCCGAGGCCATTGCGCGCAATTTGCTGACGCTCAGTGAACTCAAAGTACCCATTATTGCCACCGTGATTGGCGAAGGTGGCTCGGGCGGGGCGCTGGCGATTGGCGTCAGTGACGTCACCTTAATGCTGCAATACGCCACCTATTCCGTTATTTCCCCAGAAGGCTGCGCCTCAATTTTATGGAAAAGCGCCGAACATGCGCGCGATGCGGCGGAAGCCATGGGCATCACTTCAGGGCGATTAAAATCCCTAGGTTTAATCGACGAAATCGTGCCCGAACCGCTAGGCGGGGCGCACCGCAACACGGAAGTGGTCGCCGCGACTTTAAAAGCGGCGTTATTGAAGCAGCTGAAAACGCTGGGCGCCTATTCTGATGCCGAACGCGCCGAGCGCCGGTATAAACGTCTGCGTGGTTATGGCTCGAGTAAGGCGGCTTAGTGCCAGAATCGGAAGCTTAGGCAGCATTGCTGGGCTTTCGGCTCAAGTGCGATTGGACCAGCGCTCAATCGCTGGCACAAGCTTGAAAATAATCGGGCTCAGTCCAAGCAGCAGCAGCGCTGTGATGACAGCAGCAAGGTGAACTGCCGGAAACAGCCAAGCTTCAAAAAACACAAAGGCATCTGGATGGTTGCTCAGCGAAAGCGCCACTGAGCTTGCCAACAGCGTTGAAGCCAGGACGAGAAAAATACAGCCCGCTTGTTGCCAAGGCTTATCCGCCAGCAGAACTACCGGCAGCGCGGCGATTAAGGGCAGTACCGTCCAGGCAATCAATAGCGGAGTTGCCCCAGCGAGCTGGGCGGCGCAAAAACTGACAATTGCCGCGCCGATCAGACTGAGGCAGATATTGATGAGTCGAAGCTTGAGGGTTTTCACTGGACAGTTTCGCTGTTGAATTGCGCGCCAGCCTAGTCTTTAAGGCAACGTGGTTTCGCCGATCATTGGAAAGTGGCGTTTCGTGATGCTTGAGGTTTAAGGGAAAACGGCTCGCCATCACGCGCCTCGAACGCTATGATCGCGCTCTTTTCTAAGCAAACAAGGACGCGCTGCTATGAGCAATTTTCCCGAGAAAATTTGGTTTAAAGGCAAAATTGTGCCCTGGGCAGAAGCCAATATTCACGTCATGTCGCATGCTTTGCACTATGGTTCTAGCGTGTTTGAGGGCATACGTAGCTATGAAACTCCGAAAGGCCCCGCCATTTTTCGCCTAGGTGAACATACCAAGCGCTTTTTCAATTCCGCGCGCATGTATGACTTGGATATTGGCTTTAGCCCGGCCGAAATTGATGCGGCCTGCCGTGAAGTGTTGAAGGTCAACAATTTGACCTCCGCGTACTTACGCCCGATCGCTTGGCGCGGCGCGGGTGGTTTTGGTTTGGGTGCTGATAACCCTACCGAATGTGCGATTGCCGCGTGGGTTTGGGGCCCGTATTTGGGTGCGGACGCGGTGACTGATGGCATCGACGCGTGTATCTCAACTTGGCGGCGCGCCGCTGCGGGAACCTTGCCCGTCACTGCGAAAGCCGGCGGTAATTATCTTTCCAGCATTTTGATTTCCCGCGAAGCCAAACGTCTAGGTTTTCAAGAAGGTATCGCGCTGACGGTGGATGGTTTTGTCAGTGAGGGCGCGGGCGAAAACGTCTTTATCGTTAAAGACGGCATCATTCACACGCCGCCAATGGCAGCCTCCATTCTGCACGGCATCACGCGCGAATCTGCGATCAAGCTGGCACGCGCCGAAGGCATTGAAGTGATTGAGCAAAATATTCCGCGCGAATTACTGTATCTGGCCGATGAGCTGTTCATGACCGGCACGGCCGCTGAAATCACACCGTTGCGCTCGGTTGATCGCAAACAGGTCGCGAATGGCAAACCTGGCCCGATCACCAAGTTGCTACAAGAACGGTTTTTTGGGCTGTTCAAACACACCACTCCAGACCGCTTTGGCTGGCTCGACTACGTTTAAGG
>JAYTAO010000563.1:0-2618 GCA_043737435.1 Rhodanobacteraceae bacterium
ATGTCAAACCCCGCCACTTTGACGCTGCCGCTAGTCGGCGATAAAAACCCCGCGATCATCTTCATTGTGGTGGATTTACCAGCGCCGTTTGGGCCTAAAAAACCCAATACTTCGCCCGCCGCAACGCTAAAACTCAAATCGTCCACAGCCAGAAAACCGCCGTAGCGTTTAGTTAGATTTTGAATCTCGATCATTGACTTATCTCTTTCATGGGCCAGCATTTCCAAGGTGTGAAGGTCGAAGTAAAGGTAAAAAATTAGCTGCGCAGCTTATGCAGCGGGATTTTTTTTGCAAGTTAAACCGGCGTAATGACAGAAGCTGTTTAGAAAAGTTCTGCTCGTTTAACTCACTTAGAGCCGCTATAGACAGTCCGGTTTTTGTATTAGACTAAGTCGACTTAGTTTATAGGTTCATTATGCAAACCATTAATATTCATGAAGCAAAAACACATTTGTCGCGCCTTGTGGACATGGCTGCCGCCGGTGAAGCTTTCATAATTGCAAAGTCCGGAAAACCAATGGTCAAAGTGACGTCCTTAGTTGATGCAATACCGCCAGGGGCGCGTCAACTGGGCCTCATGGCAGGTCAAATGCTGGTGCCGGACGATTTTGACGCGATGGGCGCGCACGAGATAGAAGCGCTTTTCAACGGCCCATGAGGCTCCTGCTGGATACACATGTGTTGCTTTGGGTGGTGAATTCCCCACAGCGGCTACCGTCTGCTGCGCACGCTATGATCGCGTCAATGGATAACGCGGTTTACTTCAGCGTCGTCAATCTTTGGGAAATCACAGTTAAAGCCCAATTACAGCGAGCAGATTTCCGCGTCGATGCGCGCGCGCTACGCACAGCGTTGTTGAAAGCTGAATATCAAGAGCTGGACATCAAAAGCGAGCACGTTTTTCAGCTCAGCCACTTATCCGATATCCACAAAGATCCCTTTGACCGCATGTTGATTGCGCAAGCGCTCAGTGAATCGATGCTGCTGCTGACCATGGATGCGCAGATCGCCAAGTACCCAGCGCCGGTGCGGAAATTCTGATACCTGCCTCGTCCAAACCGAAAGGCTTGTGCGCTCAATAATTTTGCCGCTACGCTGCGTGCCCAGCCCTTGCCAAAAAGCGTCGCCATGCAGCTAAACCACGGTAATTTAAGCATCAACGCCCCGGAAATCGAAGGCACCGCCACGATTTTGACGCCCGCCGCGCTAGATTTTTTGAGCGCGTTGATCGGAAAATTTGAGGCCGAACGCGGCGTCTTGCTGGCTAGACGCCAGCTACGTCAGCAACGCTTAAACGCCGGTGAGCTGCCTGATTTCCTGAGCGACACTGCAGCGATTCGCGCCGGCGATTGGAAGGTGCGGTCGATTCCCGCTGATTTAAGCGACCGGCGTGTCGAAATTACCGGCCCGGTGGATCGCAAAATGGTGATCAACGCACTGAATTCCGGCGCAAAAGTGTTCATGGCGGACTTTGAAGACTCGAACGCGCCAAGTTGGCGCAATGTCATTGAGGGCCAGCTCAATATGATCGCGGCGGTGCGCCGCACGATTAGCTTTCAAAGCCCGGAAGGCAAGCGCTATCAGCTAAATCCAAACATCGCCACACTGATGGTGCGTCCGCGTGGCTGGCATTTGGACGAGGCGCACATTCTTTTTCAAGGCAAACCCATTAGCGGCGCGCTATTTGATTTTGGCCTTTTCCTATTTCACAACGCCAAACAAGCTCTGGCACGGGGCACCGGTGCTTATTTCTATCTGCCCAAGCTCGAGTCGCACTTGGAAGCGCGGTTGTGGAATCAGGTGATCGATTTTTCGGAAAGCTATTTGGGTTTGCCGCAAGGCTCCAGCAAGTGCACGGTGCTGATTGAAACCATCCTAGCGGCGTTTGAAATGGACGAGATATTGTTTGAGCTTAAAGATCATATCGTCGGCTTGAACTGCGGCCGCTGGGACTATATTTTTAGCTACATTCGCGCCTTCCAAAATGATGCCAGCCGGGTATTACCCGAGCGCGCGCAAGTCACCATGGCCGGTGGCTTTTTACGCGCTTATTCGCAATTGCTCATTCAAACCTGCCACCGCCGTGGCGCTTTTGCTATGGGCGGCATGGCCGCGCAAATCCCGATTAAAAACAACGAAGATGCAAATATCATTGCACTCAATAAAGTGCATGCTGACAAAGAACGTGAAGCCAGTGATGGCCACGACGGCACCTGGGTTGCACATCCGGCACTGGTGGGGCTTGCACAAGGCATTTTTGATCAGTACATGCCGGGGCCAAACCAGCTCGGCCGGCTGCGCGAGGAGGTCAAAGTCAGCCGCATGGAACTGCTCACCGCCCCCCTGGGCAGCATTACGGAAGTGGGTTTGCGTAATAACATTAATGTCGGCCTGCAATACTTGGCGGCTTGGCTGGGCGGCTCGGGCTGCGTGCCGATCCACAATTTAATGGAAGATGCTGCGACCGCAGAAATCAGTCGCGCTCAGCTTTGGCACTGGCACAAACACAGCGCGAAATTGGACGATGGCCGAACTATTGATCGCGCCTTAATCGAGCAATTGGTCATTGCAGAGCGCGCGGCAGTGGATGCCGCCAATGTGCTAAAAATTCCCGCAGC
>JAYTAO010000564.1:0-2611 GCA_043737435.1 Rhodanobacteraceae bacterium
AGGAAACGAAAGTTGATGAGTTACTTAACAACAGGCCGCATCATGCCCGCCCGCCGCAATCGCTGCAATAACGAGCAAGCTAATTTGTTACCGTCCGCACCTACTCAACCTTTTGAATGAAGCGGGGAATCGTCAGCTTGAGCGTTGGCGTCACGCACTACGTGGAAATAACGACGCGCCAAGTACCCGCGCCAAATTGGTACAGTTAAAAGTCCCTGCAAGGGCAATGATTGCGCAGTTCATCGCTGCGCATTTCCCCCTCTGCCTAGCACCTTGGCAACGAACTGCCCCATCTCGTCCGCAGGCGTGCCCTTGGGTGTCTCGCGCGTTTCCTGCTGGGGGGCGACCTGCTCCGCCACGTTCATCAAAGCGCTGGGATCGAAACCTAAGAAGTAACCGATGAGCGCGATAACGACTCCGCCCACGCCCAGCCCTCCGCCGACCATGCCGATTCCCCGGCGGTCCCTCAGCAATCAGCGTTGCGGTACCAATGGGTATGAACAACATGTATCCCCGAACTCGCGCCGAATCTATGTTCCAGCGCGAATCCGGCAGCGGCTATTACTTTCTAAACGGCGACCACGCGGGTTCTCGCACATCGCCTTCAGCAATAGTCAAACGCTGCGTGGTTTCACCATCGACACTGCTCGCCACTAAATAGCCGCGGCCACCTTCTCGCGCGGCGTAAAGAATCATGCTGCCATTCGGCGCAAAGCTTGGGCATTCATCCAAGCGACCGTGCGAAACTGTGCTGACCTGACCAGGCTCGCCACGCTCGCGGTTAATCATCGCAATGTGATAGACATTGCTTTGCCCTTGCGCAACCGCAATTTTCTTGCCATCGGCACTGACCGAGGCGCGTGCGTTTTCGGTGCCTTCAAAGGTGATCCGCTGTACGTCTGAACCATCGGCGTTCATGCGATACACCTGCGGACGGCCGCCGCGATCTGAGGTAAATAATATTTGCCCGCCGCCTGGCATCCACACGGGTTCAGTGTCAATCGAAAAGCTTTTGGTCAGTTGCGTTAACGCGCCGCTGGCCAAATCCATCGTATAGATTTCTGGATTGCCGGTACGTGACAGCGTCAGCGCGATTTTGCTACCGTCTGGCGAAAATGCCGGTGCGCCATTGATGCCTTTGTTGCTGCTCAATAATCGGCGTGCGCCGGTGGCAAGCTCATGCAAATAGATCGCCGAGTTGCCGCGCTCAAAACTGACATAAGCCAAACGCCGTGAATCCGGCGACCACGCTGGGGACAAAAGCGGTTCGCGCGATGTAACCATTGCGGTTGGATTAAAACCGTCCGAGTCCGCCACGATCAATTTGTATTGCCGGACTTTGCCCAAGCCGGTCGAGGTGATGTAAGCAATGCGGGTTGAAAAAGCACCGCGTACGCCCAGAATTTTTTCGTAAATTTGATCGGCAATCTGATGCGCAGCAGCGCGCAAATCGTTTGGGCGGGAGGTAATCGCAATCCCCAGCTCCATTTTTTGCGTGCCAACGGTGTGCAGGGAAAACTCAATGCGATACGTGTTGTTTGGTGTATCGAGTACGCGCCCGACCACGATGTAGTTCTGTTTCAAAAAGCGCCAGGTATCAAATTTAATATCGCTACCCGTCGTTGGCGTGTCGGTGTAGCGATCACTGCGCAAAGCGTCAAACTGCCCAGTGCGGTTGAGATCACTGCGGATCACGGCTGCCAAATCGGTATCAGCTACACCGGCGCTTTGCCAACCAAAGGGGACAATAGCGATAGGAATTGATCCTGCTTTCGGAGTGATTGGGCCAACAATAATTGCGTGGGCTGCGCCGATGAAAAATAGGCTTGCAAGCAACAGCAATCGGTGCGCGTAATTTTTTAATTTGTTTGACGTGTCGCTGGCGCGAGACTTAAATCGACTATTGAACATAAAGTTGGCCTTTGTGAAAAATGCCAGGAAAGTATTGCCCATGCGTCGCCTGAGTGGTTAAACCGCCGTGTACCCGCGACAGCGGGCAGTTAGGGTTGGAGCCGTGAACTCTGGCAAGTTGCATCGTAAAGTTGCCCTTGTCCGCTTGTGAGGTTAGTTTTCAAGCGTGATACCGGATGGCTTTTACCAAGGATTATTCAAAGCCAGACTTGATCACGTACGCAGCGTGCAGACAAAAAAAACCCTGCGTGAGGCAGGGAATTTTTTTCGCGTCGCCGTACTGCGCGCTTTTTCAAATCTTGAAGTGTAGCGCTTACAGCGCAGCACCCAAATCTTCTTTGATACGTGCAGCTTTACCAGTCAAGTCACGCAAGTAGTAAAGTTTCGCTGCGCGAACCTTGCCACGACGCTTAATTTGAACGGAGTCAATCACTGGGCTGAAGCTTTGGAAAACTCGCTCAACTTTGACGCCGTGGCTATTTTTGAGGACGGTAAATGCGGAGTTGAAGCCGCGATCTTTGCGACCGATGACTACGCCTTCAAATGCCTGTACGCGTTCGCGCGTGCCTTCTTTGACTTTCACATTGACAACGACCGTGTCACCTGGACGAAAATTCGGCAACTGCCGCGTCATCATTTCTTTTTCGAGTGTCTGAATAATGTTCATAGCTGTTTGCCCTTTCCATGGACTAAAATCTTA
>JAYTAO010000565.1:0-2608 GCA_043737435.1 Rhodanobacteraceae bacterium
GCAATGGCTGAGTTTGATGTGGTTTTCAATGCCCAGCGGCAATACCAATTTTCTTCTATTGCTGCAGAACCCTATGTTGACCCGCCTGCGCCGTCAGCAGATGACTTTTGGTGCAACAACGATTCGTCGCCGACTTGCTTAGCCAGAAACCCATTTGCGGCGGCTGGTTTTGTACCACCGATTGGCGTGCCACCGAATGACCTTAAACAAACCGAAAGTTACGGCCAATGGGGTATTGGCAAAATTGGTGCGCCGAACGCCTGGGAAAAGTTGGGTGCGGATCGCTTTGATGGCAATCCAAATGCCGGGTTGTACGGCAGCACCAACGTGGCTGTCATTGATTTTGGCATCGCACGCGGCTGCGACCCATTTTATGGTGCGTGCAATAGTTCAACAAAATACCATGCGGATTTAGATGCGAACGTGCGCGATGGTTTGAGCGTTGGCAATGTGCTTGCCAGCGCCCAAGGTGGTGCCAATGATGATGTGCAGGAAGACGGCCTGGAATTTTTGGAAAGTCCGTTTGCCAGAACTTTTTTAGACCCGACATCGCCGCGAATCGAAGGTGGCACGGTGCGCCAGCTTACGCCCCCTGTGCCGCCTAATAGCTACGTTTCGAGCGGACATGGTTCACACGTAACAGGAATTATTGCTGCCCGTCTAAATAACAATCAGGGTGCCGGCGTATGCCCAAGCTGTAGTGTGGCGGTGTATCGCAGTGGCGGTGCAGGCGCAAGCTTTTCCAAGATGCTTGACTATGCGGTAAAAAATGGTGCTCAGGCGATCAATATGAGTTGGAAAACTGCGGTAACTATTCCTGGCAGCGGGGAAACGTCGGCTGAAAAATCAGCGCCATCGCCGCTGGATGCGTTACTCAATGTGGGGGGTTCACGCGATGTGTGGATGGTGGCGGCAGCCGATAATAACCGCGTTGAAATAACCGCCACTCAACCGGCGGCAAACATCAATGTTATCGCCGCAGGCGGTAGTGATTTACTGGACAATTTTTGGAACGAAACGACCCTGGATAGCACGCGCTGCCCGGCCGAACCGGTAGGCTTCGCAAGTCAGTGCGGGTCAAACTACCCCAATAGCGCCAACGCTAGCCGCTTTCTTATAGCCCCAGCTGCACGAATGCTCTCAACAATGTACACGAATTGGGTCACGTCCAGAGCGCTGACTTTTTCTGGCGTAAACCCACTCCCATATGGCTTGGCCGCTTGTACGCCTGAGTTGTTTCCAACAGCCGCCGACACCTTCGCACCAGTTTTCAATGCAAATTATGGTGTTTGTACCGGTACCAGCAACGTCGCGCCGCAAGCCTCGGCCTTTATCTTTGCCACGCAACGCACACCGTACAACGGCGCACCAGATAATTTGGTGCCGCTGTATCGCTTGGCGATGCAGGGCTTTTGCCGGGGTAAAAAGCATGTGTATTCCAGTGGTTTAATCGCGAGCGGCACGTTTGCTGTTAGCAATTTGACCACGGTCGGGCAAAAATGTAGCCCGACCACGAACGATAGCGCAGACCCAGCCGTATTGAACGCACGCTTTAACTTGGTGAGCATTGAAGGCTTTTTGTTTGCCAACGCGCAACCCGGCACGGTGCCATTGAAGCTGAAGTATTCCAGCGCCGAGCAAAGCTATGCCGTAATGACGCCCGCCGATGAAAACCGCGCCGAATTTGCCGGTTACAGCAACCCCGCCAGTGGCGAGGTGATTTTGGGCTATGCCTACGCTAATGACACTCAAGCAGGCGGCGAATTGGATAGCGATACGTGGCCCAGCGGTTGGGAGCTGGCGCGCGGCATGAACGAGCAAAGTAACGATGGCGATTGCGATGGCGTCGCGGATGACGCTGAATATTCCTTGACGGGCTTTCCAGTGTCGGATCCAATGAGCCCGAGCAGCACCTGCGCCGATCGCCGCGTCGCAATACGGCGTGAAACAACGCCCAGCAGCGATGTGATTCGCCTGGAGATGAAAAATTTCGGAGGTTCAACGGCGAATAATGTTGTGTTTTATGTCGCGGCAGGCTCGTTGCTAACGGTCGGCAGTTTGGCCGCACCGGTACCAAGCGCATGCGTCGTTGTGCCGCCGAAATTCCCAGTCCCTGGGCCTTCGACGAACTATGCCTATCGCTGCACCTTCGCCAGCATGGCACCGAGTGCCACGGCCAGCATTGCTTTCAATGTATTTGGCTTGAACTACGGAATGTCGGCAAATTACAGCGTTGGTATCGAAAGCATTGGCAGCCCAACGCCGGATGTTGCGCCGTTAAATAACACGGCTTTTCGTAGCTTTGTTTTTTGAAGCACCCCTTAGAGTGACGATTGATTTTGGCTTTTGGCCGAAACCGTTTTAGTCGGTTAGCAGATGGCAAAGCAACGCCTGCTAACCAAAGAAACGACGTCGAAAATTCCGTCGTAAAATGGCATTGGAATCATTGAATTAACAGCAAGGCACACGCACTTTGCCTTTACTTTTTCTTAATTTTTGACGAATCTCCAACGAGAAAAGAAAAAACAGGTATCACGATGAGCACAATACGACTGATCGACCCCCGCAGCGACACAGATTTGCAAAGCGCTGCTTGGCTATCAAATAC
>JAYTAO010000566.1:0-6504 GCA_043737435.1 Rhodanobacteraceae bacterium
CAAGGCGGCAGATAGCAACTACAACGCGGCGAGCAGTGCGGCGCTGGCGATCTTGGATGAAAGGATGTTTAGCAACGGCTTTGAGCAGCCCGTGCCGTAGTTCATGCAGGCGTGCCTTTGGCTTGCCATTTTTTAAAGTGTGATCGGCAGGGGCAAATACCAGCCCGGGCGGCGGGACACTCAGCGGCACCACCACGATGGCGGCTGTCGCGGGAGTTGCCACCATCAACAACATTTCGATCAACATCGCCGCCGGAATGCGGCACATGAAGGAAACAATTATTGGGGCGGTCACAACGCCCTTTCCCGTGAAACGTAGCGTTCAACAAGCTTTCTTGCGGCGATTCGTTTGGTGCTGAACTTTAGTCTTGCGATAGCGACACGGCTGATTGGTCATCTTGATAAATCGCGACCCGCATCTGCTGCCCATCAAACCAGGCCCGATACATCCCTGCAGAATTGAAGGGCATATGGACTAAGCCGCTGTGGTCAATGGCGATCAAACCCCCCGTGCCGCCCATCTGGGCAACGCGCGCAAAAGTTGCGGTTGCGGCGTCGACAATGGATTTGCCACCGTAAATCATCTGCGCGTGGATATCGAAACACACGGCGTTACGAATGAAATATTCACCGTGCCCGGTCGCTGACGCCGCCAGGGATTGATTGTCGGCCCAAGTGCCCGCGCCAATTATTGCGGTATCGCCAGTGCGCCCAGGCATTTTATTGGTCATACCGCCCGTGGATGTACCCGCCGCTAGGTTGCCAAATGCATCGCGCGCCACCGCGCCGACCGTGCCTTTTTTATCGCGTGGATCGAGTGAGTCCGCGCAGTCAAAAATTTGGTCATGATCCAACGTGACTTTGCCCAAGCGTGCGGCTATTCGCTGTTGCTCGGCGCGAAACTCAGTGATGAAATAGCTTTGCTCGGCCTGCACAACGCCTAGTCTCGCCGCTAATTGATCCGCGCCTGAACCTACGATCATCACATTCTCGGTTTTTTCCATTACCGCCCGTGCCAGAGTGATCGGGTTTTTCGGCGTTTTCGCAGCAGCCACGGCACCACAGGCACGGTCGCGGCCGTCCATGATTGCCGCATCTAATTCCACTTCGGCATCGGCGTTCAAAACTGCCCCGTGTCCGGCGTTGAACAGCGCGCAGTTTTCCAGCTCGCAGATCGCAAACTCCACCGCATCCAGTGAGCTAGCGCCCTGCAGCAGCGTTTGCACGGCAGCCTCGGTAATACGGGCAAGCTCAGCACGAAACCGCGCTTCCTTTGCGGCGCTCAAGCTGGCGCGGTCAATGACGCCAGCGCCGCCATGTAGGGCAAATCGAATTGGGTTATTTTCCATGATTATTGTTTAATACTGTTTTGAAACCTGCTCGCAAACTGCGTTTGCAGATTATTGGGAGAAATAAAATTTCGGCTTTCAGGGTAACCACATTTAAATGATAGGCTCGACAAATTCCACTTGAGCGAAATATTCATTTGTTCGATTGCCGTTATAGCCTCATTTTGCCTTTGATCGCGTTAAAAGTGAATAATAAAAAATATGCTAGGAAAAAATAGATAATTAGAAGCGCTAAAAAAATTCCTGCCGCTTGCCCGTAATGATTTGATGTATTTAATGATAAAAGCATAGAAAGCAAAAGAGCGGGGAGCTCAATTATTCGCAAAATCGTTAACCTTTGGAAGGAATCTACAGTTGTCAAGTAATAAAAATGCAGGGGAGTCACCAGTATTGAAAAAATAAAAGATATTGTTTTAAGGTTTTTCATTTACACATGTTAACTCACGCATTAATTATTTGCGCTTGGAGAGATTTTATAATTCTAATCGCCCAGCAAAAGCTGCCAAGTGCCAAAAGGGTTATAAAAAGGGTCGGTGGGCGTAAAACGGGGCTGCACTGATGCCAGGTGGTAAATCGGCCCGGTTTCTTGCGTGGTAAAGCTCTGACCCGTTTGCAGCTGCGGCGCTTCGCTTATCTGATACCAGTTAAAAGCGCGCAGCAGTTCAATCGCTCCTGTTTGCCACACCTCTTCGACGTTTAGCTGTGCATCAAAAAGCCCCAAATTGTGCATGCCGCAAGAATAGGAATTGGCGCCGCTGACGTACACCACAAAGGCTTGATGTGCGCTGTGCTGGTGTTGAGCACCGCAAAATTCTTGCCACTGCGCTGCGCTGTGGGCCAAACCCGCGGTTTCAACTTTTATCGCCAAACCGCCGACATCTAATACCGCTGCCGCTGCGCGCATTAGTGCGTTGGCGCCGTCTGAATTGAGCTCGAAGGAAATCAAATACAGAACCGAGCGGTGGCGCTCAATCTGCGACAAAACGCTCTCGACAAGTTGTGGGCCTGCAGCGCGAAACGCTTGCGCCATGCGTTTGTCGGCAATCTCAAATGTGTAGTTGAATGCAGATTTGCTCTGCAAATCGACGAGCATGCCGCCTGCGCATAAATAGCGGCCGTTGTCAGCGATGGCGGTGGCAAAAGCATTGTGATCCTTCCAAGGACCGGGAATGCACAACACCGATTTGGCGAGTGCGATGCTGGGTTGCGCAGGCACCTCGGAGTTCATCGTGGAAACACCATGACCACCGCGTGCGCGGCAATACCCTCAGCCCGTCCAATGGCATCCAGCTTTTCATTGGTCGTTGCTTTCACGCTGACTTCGCTGGTGCTGATTCCTAAATCGGCCGCCAATCGCTCGCGCATTAATGCCAAATGCG
Source organism: Rhodanobacteraceae bacterium (assembly GCA_043737435.1). Classification (GTDB taxonomy): domain Bacteria; phylum Pseudomonadota; class Gammaproteobacteria; order Xanthomonadales; family SZUA-5; genus JANNYA01. The sequence continues at coordinate 2,729 of JAYTAO010000566.1, forward strand.
GTGCTAGTTTTGGTTGTTCGGCGACGACGCAAATGTCGGCGTTTCCGACACAATAGCCACGCTCGGCCACCAAGCGTACGCATTCGCGAAGCAATATCCGGCTGTCCGCGCCGCGCCATTGGGCATCGGTTGGTGGGAAATAGTGACCAATATCGCCTAGTGCTAACGCACCCAATAATGCGTCGCACAGCGCATGAATGGCGACATCGCCATCCGAATGCGCAACGATGCTGCTGTTATTGACGATGCGCACGCCGCCTAAGGTCACATAATTTTCTGCGTCATCTACCGGCTCAAGCGCGTGAATGTCATAGCCCATGCCGATTCGTGGGAATAACCTTGGTTTTTTGGTCATTAGAAAAAACTCATTTATGCGGTGTTGCCCGTTCGGCGAGACTTAGGTAAAAAACGGCGAGCGCCAAATCCTCAGGCACAGTGATTTTTATGTTGGAGGCGCGACCTGCCACGAGTTGAGGGCGTAATCCGGATTGCTCCATCGCTTGCGATTCGTCCGTAGCCGCAGGGAATTGCGCGATAGCCTGCGCCAGCGGGCCTAAACGAAATACTTGCGGGGTCTGCGCCGTCCAAATTTGATTGCGATCTAGCGTATCCAGCACGCGCCGAGCTGTATCACTACGTTTGACGGTATCGCGCACGGGCATGGCAAGCACTGCGCCTACGGCATCTTTTTGCGCTGCTGACAATACCGAGTCTAAATCTGCGTCAAGTAAACACGGGCGTGCGGCGTCGTGCACGGCGACCAAGGTTGGGGCCGCTACACCCATTTGCAGCAACATCGTAAGCGCGCTTTGCACGGACTCGGCGCGGCTTTGACCACCGATACACACGCAGATGGGCTTGCCATTGAGCTCAGAAATCTTTGGCCAATGGGCATCGTTGGCATCCAGCGCGAGCATCACGCCGACAATTTTCGGATGTCCGCAAAGCACCGCAAGGCTATGTTCTAAAACGGTTTTTCGGCCAATACGTAGATATTGTTTGGGATACTGTTTAGGCGTTTTTCCCGCCGAACTGGCGAATCGCAAGCCAACTCCCGCCGCCGGAACGACGGCCCAAATACTTTCCGACATACACAGATCAGTGCGCGGCTTGCGCCAACTGATTAGCGTCCGCCCGGCCTGTAACTGGCGCTTCAGTTAGCGGCGCTGCCTCAGCGGCGTGGCCTGAATCAACTAAACTTTCGGCAAAGCTCCCGACCGCTGGGCCATTAGCTTCAATGACTTGATAAAAAACTTCATCGTTTTTGACCATGCCGAGCTCGGAGCGCGCGCGTTCTTCAATCGCCTCAGCGCCTTCTTTTAAGTCACTTACTTCGGCCGCTAGCTGTTCATTACGCGTTTGTTGCTTGGCGTTTTCATCTTGTTGATGTTGGACGGCGAGTTCAATTCGCCAAACGTCGCGCATGCCACCAGACACCCACAGCTTTAACTGTAGCCCGGCAAGCATCAACAACAATATCAACGAAACCCAACGCGCCACGAGCAGCATCACAAAGCAACAATTTGCTAAGGTTACAAAATCGCGGCTGAAATGCCTAGCTATTCTTTAGCGATTTCAGGCACTTAGAAGGTGAATTTAATGCCTTTTACAGGTGATTTCACAGATTTCATCACAATATGGCCTGTTAGACTTCTCGCGTTGGGTTGCCCGGCCTCGACCGAACCCTCAGAAACATGCGTCTTACCCACGTAAGACTCAGACCCAAACTAAAGATAAAGCAGCTAAAAAATGAGCGCACTCGCACAAGCAGAACGTCAATTACTCACTCAACAGGGCTTAACCATGGCAAGCCTTGAAGCCGCTATCGCTGTCGCGATGGGGCCTGGCATAACCGCCAGCGATTTGTATTTTCAATTTTCCCGCCAAGAAAACTGGGGATTAGAAGACGGTATTGTTAAAGAGGGCAGCCACAGCATCGAGCAAGGCGTGGGCGTGCGTGCGGTCAGTGGTGAAAAGGTGGGATTCGCTTACTCCGATGAGTTAACACCAGCCGCACTGGATGAAGCAGCAAGATCGGCGCGTGCAATTGCTCGCGCTGGCACCACCGGCCAAGTGCAGGCTTGGAAACGCCAGAGCGCAAAGCCACTTTATGCAGCTCTGGATCCCATTGACAGCTTGCCGGCTGGACAAAAGGTTGCGCTATTGAGTGAAATGGATGCTTATGCACGTTCGCTAGACCCACGTGTGGTGCAAGTGATGGCGGGTGTATCGGCCAGCGTTGATACCATCTTGATCGCCGCCAGTGATGGCACATTTGCCGGTGATGTTAGGCCGCTGATTCATTTGCGCGTGACGGTCATCGCCGAACAGAATGGCCGTAGGGAAATGGGCTCCAGCGGCGGTGGTGGGCGGTTTGGCTACAGCGAACTAGAACGCGGCGAAGGCACGAAAGCGCATGTGCGCGAAGCGGTACGCTTGGCATTGCTCAATTTAGAAGCGGTGCCAGCTCCGGCCGGGCAAATGACTGTGGTACTTGGCCCCGGTTGGCCAGGTGTGCTGCTGCACGAGGCGGTGGGCCACGGTTTGGAAGGCGATTTTAATCGCAAGGGCACCAGCGCTTTCGCCGGGCGTATGGGTCAACAAGTCGCGGCAAAAGGCGTGACGATTGTCGACGATGGCACGATATTAGATCGACGCGGCTCGCTTTCCCTAGACGACGAAGGCACGCCCAGCGCGTGTACGACCCTGATTGAGGACGGTATTTTGAAAGGTTATTTACAAGATAAGCTCAATGCCGGGCTGATGAAAACGAGTGCGACCGGTAATGGCCGGCGCGAAAGTTTTGCGCATTTGCCGATGCCGCGCATGACCAACACCTATATGCTGGCGGGTGATCGGGACCCGGAAGAAATCGTGCGCTCCGTCAAAAAAGGTCTCTACGCGGTAAACTTTGCCGGTGGTCAAGTCGATATCACCAACGGGAAATTCGTGTTTTCAGCCTCGGAAGCTTATTTAATTGAAAACGGTAAAATTGGCGCGCCCGTCAAAGGCGCAACCTTGATTGGCAATGGTCCCGAAGCGATGCGCCAAGTCAGTATGGTCGGCAAAGATTTAAAGTTGGACTTAGGTGTGGGCGTGTGCGGCAAGGATGGCCAAAGTGTACCCGTAGGCGTCGGCCAGCCGACACTTAGAATTGAAGGCTTGACGGTGGGCGGTACGCAGCTTGATTGACCTCTAAAATTAGAGAAGTGCGATGTATAAAAAACCGATGTTGGCAGTTCTGCTTCATTTAATGTGGAGCCCGATTGGCAAATCAGAGGAATTAAATGCCAGCGGCCATGTGGTTTCTGGCACCGTCGCGAACGAAGCTACGGTGCGGTTTTTGCAGGACAACTTTGACGTTTGGCTGGCAAGGTCGCAGCCAGACGGCACAGGCTCCGTGGATATTTGGGTCGACGCCGAACAGCAGCGGCTTTTGACATCGTATGGCTTCAACTTTGCCGAAAACCAGAAACTCAGTGCAACATTAACGCAATTTCCGCAGCGCGCCATGCCCGGTATAACGTCAATTGCGGGCTTTCCCTGCTATCGCACCGTGGAGGAAACCTATGCCACTCTGGCGCAACTGGCGCAGCGTTATCCTAATTTGGCGTACACCGCGGATATTGGCGATAGCTATCTAAAAAGCGTTGGGCAGGGCGGTTACCCCATCAAAGCACTGATTATCGATAACAGCGCCATTCCTGCACCCGTTGGCGGCACCAAGCCTACGCTGCTATTAATCAGTGCAATCCACCCGCGCGAATACGCCACCG
>JAYTAO010000567.1:0-2604 GCA_043737435.1 Rhodanobacteraceae bacterium
TTGCGCTTTCTACCTCAGCATCTTCAGCGCTTGAAACTTCATCCCTGTCCACCTCTGCAGTCGCCTCAGTTTCTTCAGTCGCAGTGCCACTCAGCGTCCAACCCAATTTTTTGAGGAAATCAAAATAACCTAATTCCCGACGTGCATTTTGACGCGCTTCGCGGGTATTTCCCTCCGCATCCAGGGCGCCAACAGTCAGCACCAAGGTGTTACCTGCAGCGATCCATTCCACCATCGCGGCCTTTTCGCGCGCATCAACATAGGCTTTTGGTGCATCTGCCCAAGCGCCCGTTTTTTCGTCCTGCATGCGAAACGGCACGCTGGTTACAAATACGTGGCCCGCCTGATAGCGCTGATCTAGCTCAAACCAGCGTTCACGCCAAGATTCGACCGGCACCTTGCGCGCCTTTAGCCATTGAAAGAAGGCGGCAAAGCCCTGTTCACCCTGATCGATCGTGCTGGCCATTGAGTTGCTGAGCTGGGGTTTTGGCTCAAGAAAAATCCCGGCAAATAGCAAAATTGCCAGCACCGCCAGCGCAAGACTGAGTGCGCGATCACGCATTTTTAGGGCCTTTTTCTCGCGCTTCGGTCTTGCCTGTTGCTAGGTTCCCAGATACCGCCACCAGCGCATTGGCTTGGCTTAGGAAACCGTTCAATTCCTCCGTGCTGACGGCTTGTTCAGCAAATAGCACACTGGCCGCTTGCGCACTCATGATGCTAAAGCGCTGGGTGTTTTCTTGTTGCGCGGGTTGGGCGAATGCTTGCGCTAACTCAGCATGCGTGAGTCCAGGCACATCGGGCAGCTTTTGGCGCTCGGTTAACACGCGCACTAAGGCCGCATACGCCTTGGCAAGTGCTAAGTTTGCGGGCAATTGTGCCAGCTTTGGCGGCCAGGTCTCTGCCACTTTCGGTTTGGCTTTGGTTTTTGCCAATGCACTGCGGCGCGCAGTTAAAAAAGGCTGTAGTTCACGCCAGCCGTACACCAAGAGCAGCGCCGCTAAAAGCCCGGAAAGCAGATAAAAAAGCGCGCGCGCAAAGGTTTGTGTGGGGATAAACTTTTTCCAGAAATCAACGTTTGGGCTGGTTTGATTATCCTTATCCCAAAGCGAGTCCCACCACATGCTTAAACGCTCCATAAAACTGAGCTCTTTGCGCTTTGCCGCACGGTAATTATCTGCAATCAGCTGATCCAGCATTTTTTCATCAAGCTCTGGCGGCTTTTGCTGCGGCTGACGCGCGGCCGCCAAATACTGCTCAAGCTGCCGCACGGTTTGCGCATCACTGGCGCTTTCCGGTGCCAAATCGAGCGCCTCGACTAAACCTAGGCGATCAAGCTCAGTGTAAAGCTCCGGGCAAGCGCTGGCGATTGCGCCTTTTGCGTCTGGGCAGGTGGCCAGCAGTGGGCTGCTCGCAAAAACACTCAAGCTCGCCACCCATATGTGCATCGTTAAACGCATTCTTTTACAGCGCATCGAGCTGACGCCTCAAATCGGAACCATCCCGGCGCACTAACAAGTCTGCAAAAAGTGCGATCACAGTGGCGATAAAAAGCGGCATTAATAAAGCAATCAGCGGCACCACCAGAATTTGCGTTAACGCATTAACTGCACTGCTATCAGCCATCACTGCGCCTTTGAGTACAGTTACCCCCATGATGCCCAGCACGCCACTATAGGCGATGGAATACAGCACGCCGGGCACGGTCATCACAATCACATTGCGCCAAAAGTGCCGCCCCATCAGCCGAAAACCAGTGCCCAGTGCCGCAAATACACCTTCGCGGCGCAGCACTAATGCGCACGGTGCCAACATAATCGGCACCATAGCGATGGAAACAATGATTGCGGCCGGCAACATCACCAAAATGCCTGTTACAACACCAATAAACGGGCCAAATTCGCCCGCAGTTAATGCAATCGTGCCGACGGATACTGCCGCCACGCCAATCCAAATCGCGGAAATCATGAAAGCGATAAAGACCAAAAACATACTCAGCAGCGCCAAACCTAGCGCTTTGTGGCCAATGCGAAGACCATATTTTGCGCACGCCCAAAAGCGCTCGTCGCGTCCACGCGCAATCAACCCGGTGCGGTAATACGCCGCGTTATACATCGACAAGGTAAACCATAAGTTTAGGAAGTAAACTGGCAACAGCCAGCCAAATTTACCCGCCATTGAACCAAACGCGCCGCCAGCGGCCATCGAAGCAAAACTGCCCTGCAGCTCACCAATGACTAAGCCTAAGCCAGCATTGGGCAAGCTTGAAAGCACAATAAACCCGCAGGTACGCCAAAATGAGCGCGCATAAAGCTCAAAGCCATGATCAAGCACGCCTGATATGGAGTCGGCATCGTCGGGTAAAGTGGCAGTAATCGCTTTTCGCATACCGCTAGATTAGCAAAGTTCGCGCGGAATTCTCTAAATTACGGAATTTTTGCAGGTGCGATTCAAAGTGATGTTTTCTGGAGTCCGGCTAAAAACATGCCGGAATGACGAAGCTCTTGCGCAATAGAGTTGCAGATCGCGCTAAGCTGCTGAGCCAACTAAGAACGCTGACTGTTATGTCCGCTCAAGCTGAATTCAATGAAATAAAACTAAGCTACA
>JAYTAO010000568.1:0-15772 GCA_043737435.1 Rhodanobacteraceae bacterium
AACTCGGCGCGCCGACGCCGGTACGCTGGATTGCCGGTGCCGTCGCCTCAATGATATCGCGCTGGCTACAAGACCTGACGTTGCCCGGGCAGTCGCGAACTGGAACGTATCATCTCACTGCGGCCGGTCAAACCAATTGGTTTGAATTCGCGAACGAAATTTTTCATCAAGCATTTGTGCTTGGCTTGTTGCCTGAAGAACCGAAAAACTCGCCAGTTTCAAGCAAAGTTTTCGCCGCAAAAGCACCACGACCCCGATATTCGGTGTTAAGCAATTCAAAAATTGCACGCGAATTTGATATTCGCCTGCCCGATTGGCGTGATGGCTTGGCGCAAACTTTGGCAGAATATAAGTTGACTTTACCAGCGCCGGAAAGAAGTTTGAGGCGACGCGAAACACCGGTGTTTAGATAGCTAGTTGTGTTTAGCTAGGTAGAAAAAGCTAGGGCGCAAACCCGAACGCGCTAAGCAGCTGGGCGTCGGTGACTGCGGCGGCGTTGCTTAAATCAGCGCCCAATAAGGGCTGTGGCACAACCGGCCGGGCGAGGCGCAGAAACTCAAAACTTGCGCGCAAATCTGGGTCCGCCGCGTTCGGCGGCTGGTCGCAGCAGCGCCTGCAGCCATGTTAATTTCCTAGCGAGCGCAGCGGTTCGACTACGTGGGGGTTTGCTCGCCTTTAACATTGTGCTCTCTCAGGATTCTGTGTGGCGACAAAGATGCGATAAGTGTGGGCGTAAAACCGCGTACTGGGTGGCGGTTTTTAGCGGTTTTCCAAAATTTTAGGGTATGTCTATGCTGTGGATATTGCTTTCGCTGTGCTTTTTTTGGTTGGTGTATCGCGAGCTGAGCAATCCCTTACTAGAGCTGTCCGAATTCAGCACTTTCGATGTGGCCTATGTTTTGGTGTTGCTGCTGTTGGCATGCATCTTTGCTTGGCCACCGATCAGCAATTTACGTTTTGAGCGACGCCTTTCCGAGATCGCCGGCCAATTGGCCGAGCGGCAGGGCGTCAGCGTGCACTGTAATTCCGCGTTGGATGCCATTTTTGATAGCGAGATCAATGTCGCCGGCCACGCTAATCCAGAAACCGGCGAGATCGTCTTGCAGCATTCCTGGTGTGGCAAGTTAATGGACTACTTAGCGCAACCTGAAATGGCCAGTGATGAGCTGAGCTGGAGCATGTCGTTGTTCGTGCACGAAGCCATGCACGCACGCGGCGAACTCGTGGAAAACAAAACCGAGTGTCAGGCGATTCAAAGACGCGTCCGCGCTGAACGTTTATTTGGCGTGCCTGCGACTATCGCAGCAAAAAATGCCGCGCACTACTATAAAAATTTGTATTGGCAGCGCCACCCATACTTCGCACCCGAATGCCGTGCCAGTGGTGCTATGGACGAGCACTTAGCGGGCTGGACTTGGCCTAGCGTCCATGATTTGCTGCGGCGATAATTTGGGATCAAGAAGGTACAAACCTGCCATTACCTCTCATGTACAAATGCTTTTCCTTTGCCGATCGCAACTCTTCACTTCGGTGGCGGCAAGCCACCGCGCCGTCGCGCTGGCTGCAAAGACTTAATCACCAGCCCAATGCCAGCCGCCAGCAAGCCCAGCATCATCAGCGTGTTGAACAAACTGGTGGGCTGAAAATAGATGCGCAAATTCATAATAATGCCGGTAAAAATAATCACGGTGCCAATAAAAATCAGTGTATGGCCCCAAAAGGATTTGCCATTGGCGAACAAAATGACCATGCCCAGCAAAAATGGAATCAGTGACAGCCCGAAACTGTTGTAGCCATAAATGCTCCAAACGCCGGAGGTGACTTCCACCTGCTGGGTTAACCAATAAGCGCCCGCCACAGTCAAAGCCAAGCCGATAAAAAATTCACCCAAACCACCCGGAGTGCCGCCAGCGCCCATGCCCTCGAGCTCATCTTTTGCATCATTTGCCATAAAAATTCCTCAGATAAGTTGCCAAAGATCCCGCAGTCTATTCAAAACCAGTGTTAAATAGCGCGTCCGCAGGCACTGCCTGGCAGGTGCTCGGCAACTGCGCATGGGTTAGTGCCACATCATCAACAAGCCAACCCAGCAATCCTGCGGGTACGCTGCTACCGGTGGCGAGCAAAAATCTAAAACGCACGGTGCGTCCGGCCAAAGAAGTCAAGTTAACGCTGTATTTGCCCCAGTTGCTTTGGCTGCCATTGAAAATTGCGCGCCCTAACGGTAAACCGCAGGCGTTGCCGGTTTGGCTAATGCTACCCGGCAGCGTGGCGGTAAATGCAGCGGCATTCCATGCGCCGCCATCGACGGAAATTTCGACGGTGCCGCCATCGCGTCCGCCAGTGGGTAGGTCGTGTTTGCTCCAAAAGGAAAACTCTGACGCTTGGCCCGCAGTCAAAGCAAGGCTGGGCGTTTCAATGCTCAAACAGTAGTTCGAGCCCATCGTTGATTCATAGCTACGCAAGCCGGTGTGGGCTTCGATTGTGTTGATGTGCCAGCCGACGTGCTTGGCCACGGCGCTTGATTTTGCCGAAGCCGCGTGCAGTTGGGTTCCCAATGATTGGTCGGGAGATGCCGCTTGGCCCTCGCCCAAAATCGGCTCGCCAATCTCTGCGCCAGTCAAAAATGCGCCATCGCTCAAACTGCCGGTGGCCGCTGCCGAGAGCACAAACAAGTTGTTATCGCTGGCGGTAGCGGCTTGTTTCGCGCGCACGATGTAGCTCAGCGTAGCGGAGTTTGGTGCCGCAAGAGCGGCACCAGTGCTATTACTTACGGTGCTGACTAGAGTGCCTGGGCTGGGAGTAAACAGCGAGTCGCTACTGCGATAGATGTTGTATTGCACCTTTCCGCCGCAGTTCGGGGTGGCGGGCATCCAGCTCAAATTCACCGCGCAGCTACTTGCAAACGCACTGCTCACGCTGCGAACGCCATTAAAACGCGGCGGGGCATTGCAAACGCCGGTGGGCGTTATTTCCATACAAGCGCTGTCAGCACTTATTGGACAGGCACCCGCGCTATCGTTGCTTTGCACGCGATAGCCATAAAGCGTGCTGCCCGATGCGTTGGAGTCTAAAAAATTGCCGCCGCTAAGCCCAGCCGCCACCGTTTCAAATGGCCCGGCACTTGCCGAACAGCCACCCGCGGCGCGCTGCACGCGATAGCTGACGCCGCTGGCCGGCGTCCACGCGACGTTGACCTGGTTTGCACTCGGCGCGCTCACCGTGACTGCGCTGGGTGCCGCGGGTGGCGCACAAATATTCGGGCGCACCACAAACAAGCCCTCGGCAATGCCGCTCATGATCACCCGGCCACTGGCAAAAAATGGATAGTTGCCCCAATTGCCGTTGAAAGTCGCGCCGTCATTATTTGGATAAAGATCAAAAAAACCGACTTCGGTCATTTGCGCGCTGGCTAGATTGGTCAGGCTCAAAATGCGCAATCCGGAAGTGTAATTGCTTTCGTAAACAAAATTATTTTTGATGTACAAATTATGGTCAATCGCCCGGCGCGGGTGCACAAACGCACCTTTCAAAACCGGCGCATCAATATTGCTGTAGTCAAAAACATAAGTTTTGCCATTGTTGCCGCTGTTTTGCTCGTCGGTTTCATCATCCAGCAACACATAGCGGAAATCCGGGGTAAACCAAGCCTGATGCACATAGCCCACACCCGCATAGGTAATGCTAGACAGCAAAGTGGGCGCGGCTTTATTGCTCACATCCACCGCGACCAGCGCGTCGACATTGGCCGCCAAGCACAGCTCTTTGCCCGCGTGTTCGGTATCGGGCCCCTGGTAATTCCAGCACTGGGTTTCATGCGTGTAACCATCTTGACTAAAGCAGCCGGCAAACACCGGCGCTGTGGGGTTACGGATGTCGACGATATGCAAGCCGCCCGCGCAGGTGTTAGTGCCGGCTAGATAGGCAAACCCAGAGGTTTCGTTGATTGCAATGGTGTGGGTATTACGCACGCCGTCATAATGCGCGGTTTCGGTAAATTCAATTGGGGCATTGCTAACCGCGCGCAGTTGCCGCAAATCCAGCACCTGCATGCCGTGCGCGCCGTTCTGGTCTGAAGTAATGAAAGCGTGATCCCGATAAGTGCGCACATCGCGCCAAATTGAATTGCCAGTATGGCTGGGCAAACGTCCGATCAGCTGTGCGTGCCCAGCTGGGCCATCCAGCAACACAATCGCCAGCGAATTATTCATTCCCATCAGCGCATATTCTTTACCGGTTTGCGCATCGGTATAGCCCCAAATCATGCTGGCGCTACTCGGCAGCGGTAAGCCGGGCACGGCAAACGCACTGATGGGCAGGCGATCAACCAAATCAACGTTGCTGCACGGAAAGCCACCGGCCATTCCGGCAATGCAAGGCGTGTCATGCAAGATCGTCTCGGAAATTCGGCCCGCGTTTTCAGGCTCATAAGTCCGGTGCTGCACATCGCAAGCGAAGCTAGAACTTAGAAAGGCTAGCGTTAAACACAAAAGCGCTGTGCGCATTGAAAATCCTGTGGCGGCTGTGCGCTTTAAGGTGCCGCAAAAACCAGCTTCGCGCAAATGCACAGCCTGCCAAAAATACCGCAAATCGATGGATGCAGGCTAACATCGGGAATTCTGACGAGCAGGGCTAATGCCTAGGGCTTTGTCACTTAAAACAATCATGCGATTAAAAATGACGAAGGAATATTGATGAGTACTTGGTTTTATGCCGACAACGCCCAACAGCGCCGTGGCCCGGTTACTGAAGAGCAATTGCGCACGGCCTATCGGCAACAACAAATTGTCGGTAGCAATTTAGTTTGGACTGAGGGCATGGCCGGTTGGCAGCCGCTTTCCAGTGTCGCCGGCCAGTTGGGAATCAGTATCGCGGCCGGCCCACCACCCATGCCTTTTGGCGCCACGCTGCCGGTTTACGCCAATGCCAATGGCGTCGTGTTAGTCAAGTCATCCGGCGGCACTAGTGGCTGGGTAATCGCTGCAATCATTGGCGTGGTTGGCCTGTTCTTTATTGCCATCCTTGCTGCAATTGCCATTCCCGCCTATCAGGATTTCACCATTCGCGCTCGTCTAATCGGGCCCATCAGTGAAGCAAAAAGCCAGCGTATTGCGGTCGACGAATTTTATTTAACGCAGCAAACCTGTCCAGAAACTAACGACATGAATTTTTCTGCGACCTCACAAAATGCCGGCTCGAATCTAGTGCAGTCGCGTGAAATGGCAAACCGGGCCGATGGCAGCTGTGCGTTGACCTACACTTTTACCGCGTCAGCGATTCCCGGCGGCGAGCTGCACACAAGGAGCTTAATTCGAGATAGCGACGCCAAGTGGCATTTTGAAACTACCGTGCCGGTGCGCTATTTGCCCGCGAACATGCGCAACACCACCGACTTTTAAATTAGCGGTGCCGTTGGTCGCGTGGCTAGATCAGCGTCTATCCGTTCGCGGCCATGCGCAGGCTGAAATTGGCGTCGTTGCGGCGCGCGCTATAGGCCGACAGATTGTGCAGCGCCGCCTCCAATTCAATCATTGCACCGTGCGCGAGCAATAGCGGAATCGCGGTCAACAGCCAACGTTTGCCGTCTTCAAAAGCATTTTCCGCGTTGGCGATACAACCGGCAGTATAAAAAAGCGTTGCGGCGGTGCTGGAGTCGCCGTTTTGCAGCAGCAAAGCCGCTTGCCGCGCTAAAGTGCTAGCACGGTTTAGCCGCACCTGGTCCTCGGGCTGCTCTATCAAATCCCAGAGCGGGTTGCTTTTTAACAATCCGTTAAGGACGCCATCGCAGTCAATGCGGTTTTTAATCATGAATCGCGAACGTGAGGATGCCTCCGCAGGAACAATCGCTTGGTCGGAAGCCTTTACCACCGGTGCCGCAAAGCTCTGTGCAGCAGCGAATCGAGCGGCGTTCGCTGCTAAGGCTTTCGCCACGCTGTCGAAGTCAGGCTGCCATTGCACCTCAATAGACGCCCTGAACCGCCATTTCGTGACTTTGCCCAAATGCGGGCTCTCAACCAAACCGGATTGCTGCAGCCCCAGCCGGCGCAGGGCGTTGTAAACCTCGGTACCAACGCTTTTGGACTTACTCGTACTCCAATCGGGTAGTCGTGCTACTTCTGTGGCGCTCACCCACGCCTGATCTGGTGGAAACTGCTTGGCCCGCACCGCCATCAGCGCAAGTACCGGGGCCACTTTCGGCTGCATCCGCACATTGTTAACAAAAACGCGCATAGGTGGATAGCTGATTCTTAGCATTGCCGTGCTCCGTTGCAGGGGTTGTTTCTGCTAAAAACGACATCTGCCAGAAAAACGTGTCAGCTATTTTTGTCAATTAACAATTAGTCACATAAACCGCGCATTGTTTGCGGATATTTTGATCGGGCGAGGTTTTTTCGCCCGCAATAGCTTGGCGGAAGCGCTGCTTCGTATGCTCTGGTGAGCCTAGTTCGAATCACCACGCGCGCAGATCGAAACCGATTTCTTTGCGCCGATTTATTTAACACCGCTTGCCTGTAAGCAAGCGCTCGAAGGTTCAGCGCACGAGATTGAAAGCGTGCGTCCGAATTAACTTAAGCAAGCGCATAAAACGCGTGATGAATCGTTTAAACGTCGCACGTCTAATTAATTCGCGAACTTGTTGCCGGCCGCCGGGTCGTTCAACGAGCTGACCGTTGCTTGAAAAGACGGTGCTTTGCCGATTATTTTTGGCACATTAAGATTAATTAGCTCGCCAATGGCAAAACTTGCGTCACCGTTTTTCGTAAAGGTAGCCTTTGCATCCCAATTGTTTTGCGCAGCAACGGTATACACCTGCGCACAATTCCAAAACGTTTTCGACGTACGCTGGATTAGCATGTCGCAACTTCCGCCCAGAGTTCATCCCGGCTTTATACCGATAAATCAAGAGGTTCTAGGCTTCGTCGTGCGCAGCGGAAACTCAAGTTAATCAACAGCGTCCGCGCAGCTTTACGTGTCGAAATTCCGCCGCGCGCCCAGCGCGGCTAAACCCAACATCAGCACCAGCGATCCAAAAATGCTCAGTGTCGGCACCTGCACCGGTAATAAGCCCACACCACCCGTTACGCTGGCGCTGTTATCCAGCTTGGTGCAATCAACGCCGTCGGTGCGAACGCTGGCGCTGTTGCCCACGGTTGCAGCGTTGCCACCGACGATGTAATTGCTGGTGTAGGTGCGTACATCGCCGGGGTTGAGCGCGCCAAGGTTGCATGGAAGTGCAGTGCATGCACCCGTCACTGATAGCAAGGTTAAATTGGCAACCGCAGGCTCAAGCACCTGGACGTTGCTTGCAATGCTGGTGCCCGTGTTGCGCACGACGCTGGTGATGCTGAAAGTACTGCCAGCAACGGCGTTACCCGCAGAGCTACGGGAGATGCTGACACTGGCGCGCGGGCCGTATTCCAAATCACTCCAGCGTGCGTCAAAGGTAGAGCCGAAGTTGTAGTTTTCCACACTGATCGAGCGCGCCCTGGTGGGCGGGCCTTGGCTGGTGTCAATGGGAATCAATGTGCTATCGGTAAATACCAAATTACCGTTGAGAAAATATTCGAGCGTGGTGCCGGTGAAGCTAACGCACATGTCATTCCAAGCATCCGTTAAAAACGGTGCAGTTAGATTGATCCAACCGTCCGCGATGCCCTTTTTCAATATGCGTATGCGCGGCGGGCCACCGCCTGCAAGTTGATCCGCTATTTGGGCGCTGGAAAAGCCAATGGCACCGAAATAAAAGCATTCGTCATTCCCAGCCGGGCATAAACCATCATTAGGAAGCGGTGTATATTGCAGCAAGATCTCACTGCGGCGATTTAATACTGGGTTTGCGATATTTGAGATGTTCCAACTTGCCGGAATATAAAGGCTGCCTGCCACCGTTACACCCGCAGCTTGCACGCTTGGGTAGCTAATGTCCCGGCCTTGGATGTTGTAAAAATTGCCGCTAAACGCCGGTGGACGCGCGCTAGGCCCATCCAGTGCGTCGACGCCGATGTTTAAAACATCGAAGCGGCCGAACGAATTTGCGCTCGTGTTCCACACTCTCGGCGGGAATCGCCCGACGCTCCATGCGCTCGGTATTATCGTGCCGGTCGTGGTCGGGTGTGCGGGAAATCGTGTCGCCAAAGCATTAGGCGCGTTGACGCAGCTGATGCAGAAAACAAGAAATGAACTCGCTACGGCTTTCAATGCGCTCGACATAACATGCTCAAATTCGAAGTTAAGTGGCACAGTTTAAGCGTTAGCTCGTTGATTGTGCAGGTTTTATTTTTCCACATTGTGTGCGTTAACCGCTTGATTGAAATAATTTTCTCAAACACCAATCGCGCTGGTGCGAAAGGGGCGTCAGCGCAATAAAGACCTGTGGCACACTTGCGGCTTGGCGAAAAAACCTAAGGTGTTTATGAGCGGTATCGGCCCAAATGCAACGACTAGCGCCAGCGGCGCCAATTTGGTTGGCTTCACCGGCATCCTACGACGCTTAGTCGCTGAGGGTTCGCTTAATGAAGTCGACGCTAGGCGCGCGTTAGAGGCGACCATAAAAGTTAAGCAATCCATTGCGACCTATTTGGTTGATAACGGAATTTGCGACCCAAAATTGGTTGCGTTAGCTTCGTCTGCGGAATTCGGCGTGCCGCTTTTCGATCCGCTTTCGCTGGATTTGGCGCAAACCGCGATCAATTTAGTAGACGCCAAATTAATCGAAAAGCACCGCGCGTTCCCCCTGTTCAAACGCGGCAATCGACTGTTTGTTGGCCTGTCAGACCCAACCAATTTTCGCGCGTTGGAAGAAATCAAGTTTCAGTCAAACCTAATCGTTGAACCGATTTTGATCAACGATGATCAGCTCACACGCGCTATTGAACTCGCGCAAGCCGCCTCTTCCACCACCATTGAGGGTATGGACGACGCCGAAGGCATGGAAAATCTGGAGCTAGGTGACACCGATGATGGTGATGCCGCCCCCGGTACTGGGCATGACGCCAGCAGCGCCGATGACACGCCGGTTGTGCGTTTCATCAACAAAGTGTTGGTGGATGCGATTAAGCGCGGTGCTTCGGATATTCACTTTGAACCTTATGAGCTCAATTACCGCGTGCGCTTGCGTATTGATGGCATTCTGCGCGCCGTAGCTGCGCCGCCAATTAAGCTGGCGAATCGTATTTCCGCGCGTATCAAAGTGATGGCAAGCTTAGATATCGCTGAGCGT
Source organism: Rhodanobacteraceae bacterium (assembly GCA_043737435.1). Classification (GTDB taxonomy): domain Bacteria; phylum Pseudomonadota; class Gammaproteobacteria; order Xanthomonadales; family SZUA-5; genus JANNYA01. The sequence goes on from JAYTAO010000568.1 coordinate 9,221, forward strand.
CGAGTGCCGCAGGATGGTCGCATTAAGCTCAATTTGAGCAAAACCAAAAGCATGGATTTTCGCGTGAGTACCTGCCCGACATTATTTGGCGAAAAGGTGGTAATGCGTATTTTGGACGCCTCGGCTGCAAAAATGGGAATCGATAAACTTGGCTATGAAGACGAGCAGAAAAAACTATTTTTAGACGCCATTGATAAACCCTATGGCATGGTTTTAGTCACTGGCCCTACCGGCTCGGGTAAAACAGTGTCGCTCTACACCGCGCTTAATATTTTAAATACCGAAGGTAGAAATATTTCCACGGCGGAAGATCCGGTGGAAATTCGCGTATCTGGTATCAATCAAGTACAGCAAAATATTCGCGCTGGCATGACTTTTGGCGCGGCGCTGCGGTCATTCTTGCGGCAGGATCCTGACGTGATTATGGTGGGCGAAATCCGCGATTTAGAAACCGCAGAAATCGCGGTCAAAGCTGCGCAAACCGGTCACATGGTGCTGTCAACTTTGCACACCAACGATGCACCGCAAACGATTTCCCGACTGATGAATATGGGTATCGCGCCATTTAATATCATCAGCTCCGTGACCTTAATTATTGCGCAACGTTTGGCGCGGCGTTTACACGACTGCAAAAAGCCGCAAACGCTGCCAGCGAACGCGCTACTCGCCGAAGGTTATACAGAGGACGACATCAAATCAGGTATGCAGATGTTTGAAGCCGTCGGCTGCAGTGGCTGCAGCGATGGCTACAAAGGCCGCCTCGGGATTTATCAAGTCATGCCGATTAACGAAGCCATTGCAAAGATCATTTTAGCCGGTGGCAACAGCCTACAAATTGCCGAAGAAGCGCGCCGCCAGGGCATTAATGATTTACGCCGCTCAGCGCTGGTGAAGGCAAAAAATGGCTTTACCAGCTTGGCGGAAATTAACCGCGTGACCAAGGACTAGCGGTTTTTGAGGCGAATACCTGCACCGCTTACCTGTGATTATCTGCTGGTTTAAATTTGCTGCATTACGGAGGTTAGTAAGCTACTAAAGCCTAACCTCAGGCAAAGCAATTAAATTCGCGCATCGCTGTCGGCCGATGCGTTCCACAAAGCAATTACGCGCGTCTGCGGGTGATGCGGCTCAAAACCAAGAATGCTGATCGAGGCTGGGTCGAGGGCGAAATGCTGGCCGACGAGCAATGGTAAGCCAATCCATCGCGCCGCTAGCACGCGCCCAAAATGGCCGTGTGAGAACAAGGCCACCTTGCCAGTACAGCTAAGTATTCGTGTGATCAGCGTGTCCGCGCGTGCAGCCACTTGCGCTGGCGTCTCGCCCGCTGGACTGCCGTGTTCCCATAGATTCCAATCAGGCTGCAATTGCAGAATTTCGGAGCTGCGCAGGCCTTCAAAGTCGCCATAGTTCCACTCCATCAGATTGAGTTCAACTTGCGCGTGCTCGAGTCCTGCTAATTCGCAGGTGCTGCGCGCACGCACTCTGGGGCTGATCCATACCTGCGTGAACTCTATGTCTTTTAGCGTGTCGCTAAGTTGGCGCGCCATCGCCTCACCCTTTTTCGTCAATGGCAAATCGGTGTGGCTGGTGTGCTTGCCCGAGCGTGACCACTCGGTTTCCCCGTGCCGGATAAAATACACTTGCAGCGGTGTTTCCATAATAGGTCTCGATGTGCAACTAACTTGTTTCAAAGGCGCGCTGGCGGCTGTGCGCCCCATACCTGGAGCGGCAAATCGACGTTCAACAATGTCGTCAAATTGTATTCTGCGCGTGCCAATTCGACGACCGCGCTGTTGAGCTGGCGATTAAGCAATTCCCGCCTAAGTTAACCTGGGATTGCCGCAATCCGATCGTTGCTCATGCGTTGTTCCGAGAGTTTTAAGCGCGTGCTTTAACGCCATTAGCTTAGCATCCGCTTTGTTAGCTTCGGTGCTGCAACGTACAGAACTACGCCGCCTTGGCGCGCAACGTGTGCCCATAGGCCCCAAGTCTTGGGTGCCGATACTTTAGTTCGTTGAGCTCGAAGGAGTTTTTATTAACACCTCAATTACTTGTGTTTTGACCCAGCAAATTGCCCTGCACGGGCACAGCCGATGAGCTATCGTGTTTTGATTCTTACCGGGGTAGAAGAGGACGCCCATACCCTAGAAACGGTATTGGCCAAAGCTGGCGATGGCCCGTTTAAAACCGAACGTTTACAGCGCTTGGAAGATGCAGTAGCACTGATCGCCACGGGTGAAATAGATGCTGTATTAGTTGATCTGACGCTTCCAGACAGCGAAGGCATTGCTACCTTCGATGCGATCATGGACGCTGATGCCGAAATGCCGATTATGATCTTAAGCGCCAACGAGGAGGAGGCATTGGCGATCGAAGCGGTGCAGCGCGGCGCGCAGGGCTATTTGTCTAAAGGCTATTTTAAGAGCTACATCGTGCCGCAGGGGCTGCGCAATATCATCCAACGCAAAGCCTTTGAAGAGGCCCAGTACCGCGAGAAAGCGCGCGCGGAAATAACCTTAAACTCCATTAGCGACGCGGTGATTGGCACCAACGTCGACGGCATCGTGGACTATTTAAATATTGCCGCTGAACGTGTCACCGGGTGGACGCGCGAGGAAGCTTTCGGCCACCCGGTCAGTGATATTTTCAAGATTATCAATGGCTTGACGCGTGAGCCTGAGCGCAACACGGTAAAGTTGGTGCTGCAGCATCAGCAGCCGATGGGCTTACCGCCAAATACGCTGCTGATAAGGCAAGACGGCAGCGAAATAGCCATCGAAGACTCTGCCGCGCCTATTTATGACGGCAGCGGTAAGTTAAGCGGTGCCGTGATTGTTTTTCGTGACGTCAGCGCGGTGCGCACGATGACGGAAAAGATGGCGTTTTTAGCCCACCATGATTTTCTAACGAAATTGCCGAACCGGTTTTTGTTGAACGACCGCTTGAGCCAGGCGATAGAATTCGCGCATCGCAACGACCAACTTCTGGGCGTGCTTTTTCTGGATTTGGATGGCTTCAAACAAATTAACGACTCGCTAGGACATGCCACCGGTGATGGCGTACTGCAGTCGGCAGCGCGGCGCCTGGTAGAGTGCGTGCGCGCCACCGATACCGTTAGTCGGCTGGGCGGCGACGAATTTATTGTGCTATTACTCGATTGTGTGGACGCTAACGCGGTCAGCGCAGTTGCTGAGAAAATTCTGGCGGTCATGGCACTGCCACACATAGTAAGCAGTGTCGATTTACACGTCACAACAAGTATCGGGATCAGCTTGTATCCAGATGACGGCATTGATGCCGCAAGTTTGATTAAAAAGGCTGACGCAGCGATGTATCAAGCCAAGCAAAACGGCCGCAATAATTATCAGTTTTCGAGCGTGCAGCTAAGGATGTCTGCCTAGATGCTCCAAACGGCGCTGATGGTCCTATTCAATTGGTCTTCTTAATCCTTACGCCTGAGCTGCACTGGCAGGATGATCGGCGTATAGATATTTTTGAAAGCCCGTAAAAACTTTTGCGATGACTTCCGGCTTACCGCCTAAGTCGGCAACGGCGTCGGTGATCGAGTCACGGTAGCGTAATCGCAGCAAAGCATTTAATTTACTTTGTTCCAGCTCCCGCACGCCAATACTGACGTAATGCTGCAGCACAAAATCCAGAAACACTTGCTGTTTGCTGCTGAACTGGCCGCTGATATGCACCCGCGCAAAATCGGCCCGCACTGCACGTGTGATTGGCGGCAGCGCGTAGGCGACGTAGGCCAGCACATCAAATAGATCGCTGTGCTCCGCTTCAATCAGTTGCTGCATTGCCTCCAGTTTGTCCTGCCCAAAATCTTTTTCCGCCAAGCCCTGCAGCAGCTTGGCGCGGGTGTCGGGTGCGCTCCACAAAGTACGCAATTCGGCTTCGCTTTTGAAGAACTCCGGCAACTTGCCATAAAGTAGTTCCATAAACTGCTGCGCCGTCATCGGCGTGCCGTCGGGGTGCCAAAAGGTGGTTTGCAGCATGTGTTGGATGCTACGGAATTTGCCGTCGGCCAGTTTCACCGTCACTTTTTGATTTTTGCTGCAGCCACATTGGCTTTGCCCGCAAATCGCACAGGGCGGCCTTTCGCATTCGCACGGCGCGCTTTCGCAGCGAGCGCAGAGCTTCGGCGTTTTGCTGGCGCAACTGCACGGATTTTGCCCACAGGCCATGCACGGCGCGTCGGCTTGTGGTGGGCCGTCCCACTCGGCGTCTTGAAATTTTAGATGCGCTTTAACGAAGTCATAAATCGTGAAATAGTCTTTGCCCTCATACAAACGCGTGCCGCGCCCGATAATCTGCTTGAACTCGATCATGCTATTGATTGGGCGCATCAATACGATGTTGCGAATATTGCGCGCGTCCACGCCGGTGGACAGCTTTTGCGAGGTGGTTAGGATCGTGGGAATGGTTTTTTCGTTATCTTGAAACGCGCGCAGCTGCATCTCGCCCAGCTCGCCATCGTCGGCGGTCACGCGTTGACAATAGTTTGGATCTTTACTAATTTTGAGCTGATTGATCAGATCGCGCACCAGCAGCGCGTGCGTTTGGTTGGCGCAAAATACCAGCGTCTTTTCGTTTTGGTTGATCAGCGCTAGAAAAATTTCCACGCGCTTTTTTTCCCGCTCGCGGATGTGGATATTGCGGTTGAAGTCGGTTTCCTCGTACAGCTTATTCGCCTCGATTTCTCCTTCCAACACCACATCGTCGGTGGTGTAGACGTAGTAATCCAGCGTCGTCTGAATCTGTTTGACGCGAAACGGCGTCAAAAAGCCGTCGTTGATGCCCTCTTTTAGCGAATAGCTATAGACCGGTTCGCCGAAATATAAATAGGTATCGACATTGTCTTTGCGCTTTGGCGTAGCGGTTAGGCCAAGCTGCACGGCTGGCGCAAAATAATCCAAGATGCCACGCCACGTGCTTTCATCGTTGGCACCACCCCGATGGCATTCGTCGATGATGATGAAATCGAAAAAATCCGGCGGGTATTCGCCGAAATACGGTGACGGCACGCCGTTGCTGACCGGCCCGGACATAAATGTTTGAAAGATCGTGAAAAATAAATTGGCGTTCTTAGGCACCTTGCCTTTCTTGCGAATGTCCTCTGGGTTGACGCGCACCAGCGCATCATCGCTAAATGCGGCGAAAGACGTGAAATCATTGTAAGCCTGAGTTGCCAAGGTATTTCGGTCCGCTAAAAACAAGATGCGTGGCCGCCGTGTCGGTGCTTCGCGGTTAAGCCACTGCAGCAAATTCCAGCGCGCTTGGAATAGCTTCCAGGCAATCTGGAAGGCTATCGAGGTTTTCCCGGTGCCGGTTGCTAACGTCAACAAAATTCGCGTCTGCTTGGCAACAATGCGCTCCAGCACCCGCAAGACTGCGGTTTCTTGGTAAAAACGCAGCGCCCAACTGCCACTTTTGTCTGGAAACAGCACTGACGCGAAGCGATCCCGCCAGGTATTTGCTTTAGCGAAAGTCAGCGCCCAAAGTTCCTCCGGGCTTGGATAGGTAAGAATTTCCGCCTCTTTGCCGGTTGCCATATCAACGCCATACACGCCTTGGCCGTTGCTGGCGTAAGCGAAACGCAGCGACAGCTTGCCCGCGTAATTCTTCGCCTGCGCCACCCCTTCCGTCAGCGCCTGATGCCACGCTTTTGCTTCCAACACCGCCAGTTTGGTGTTGCGATACTCCAAAATATAATCCGCCGTCAGGCCGCGCCCTTGCTTGCCATAGCCTTCGATGCGCCCTGGCGAAATCGCATATTCGCGCCTAATTCGACTGCCCTCGACTACACCCCAACCCGCCGCGTGCAATGCAGGGTCAATGTGCTCGGCGCGGGTCTCGGCTTCGTTCATGGTTGTTTGAGGCTGTAGTGCCCGGTCTTTTTACCGCCAATTTTTTCCACTAAACCCAGTTCTATTAGCGGGCGCAGCAGATCCATTGCGCCCTGTTTTGAAACCGAGAGCAACGCCCACAGCTCGGACGGCGGCATACTGCCGTGGTCGCGCAATAATTTGAGCAGTAATTCTTGTTTGGGGCGCAGCACAATTTTCTCGGGTGATTTCATCATGTAGGTCTGCACGCGAAGCCATACCTGTTCCAGTGTTTGGCGCACGCCCTCAGCACAATATTCCAACCATGCGGAAAGGTCCTCACCGGCGACGCGCACAGAATCCAATGCGGCGTAATAGCCAGGGCGATCGCCCCAATAATATTCATCTACCGAGAAAATATGATGGCTATCGAACCCGCGCCGGTACAGCTCCCACAGCGCAAGTGCACGGCCAGCGCGCCCGTTGCCATCCGCAAAGGGATGAATATGTTCGAATCGGTAATGCAAGATCGCTGAACTAAGCACGGGGGAAAGCCGCACCGATTGCGTGTTCCACCACGTTAATAATTCAAACATAAGCCCGGAAACATCCGCCGCTGCGGGCGGCACATGCCTGCCCACCCGTACTTGTATCGTCCGATAGCTGCCTGCGGTGCCTTGATCCATCACCGTATCTGCCAAAATTCGGTGCAAAT
>JAYTAO010000569.1:0-2581 GCA_043737435.1 Rhodanobacteraceae bacterium
CGGAATTGTCCGCTGAAAAAAACTAACCGCTCCCATTTGACGCCATTGACTTTAAGCATAGTGCTTGGGGCGGGTTTCTATGCCCTGGCTCAGGCGCAAACTGTGCCCTCGCCCCCACAAACGGTGAGCCAGTCTGTCGCTACCAGGGTGGCGGTGGTAGATATGAAACGTGTAATTGAAGGTGCACCGCAATACACGGCGGGTAAGCAACGCGTGATTGCTGAACTGGCAAGCGTAGAAGTCAAACTGAAGGCGGATGAAGCGCAGCTTCTTGCACTGAAACGGCGGCGTGAACTTGAAGCGCCGCTCATGGCTAAGGCGCAACTTGAGGATCTGGTGCGCATGATCGAGACTGGCGAACGTTCGCTCAAACGTTCACGCGAAGAATTTAATCAGCGATTAACCCTTCGCACCAACGAAGTGGTGCGCGATTTGGAGCGCAAGTTGGGGGAAGTTATTGCCGAAGTTGCCAAGCTGCAGGGCGCGGACACTGTGATCAGTACCACCGCGACCGTTTATACCAATCCAAGAATTGATATTACCGATGCAGTTTTGGCTAGGCTTCGAGCTCCAGGCAAGTAAGCCGTGATTGCAGGCGCGCATCCGATTTAATGCAAGCTTATTTTTTGAAGAACCTTCGTTTTCGCGTTGCGATTTATTCGCCTTTCTTGGGCTCCTCTGCAAATGACTAAATTCACGCTTGCCGAACTTGCGGAACGATTCAAACTCGGTGTCATTGGCGATCCGAATCATTGTGTCTGCGGTGTAGCAACGTTAGAAATTGCCCAAGACCATCAGTTAAGTTTCTTCACCAGCGGCAAGTATCGGACGCAGTTGCTGGCAACCCGAGCGGGCGCAGTGTTGATGAAAGCGTCCGACCCAGCGCTTAGCGGCGTAAACGCCTTGATCAGCTCGAACCCGCACGCTGATTTTGCGCGAATCGCTACGCTGTTTGCCCCGCAAATTCGTTTAACACCCGGCGTGCATGCCAGCGCAGTGGTTGAGTTTGGGGCAAACATACACATAGGCGCAGAAATTGGGCCTCAGTGTTTTATTGCCGGCTCGGCGGTCATTGAAGCAGGCGCGAAATTGGGGGCTCAGTGTGTGGTTGGGCCAGATTGCCTCGTCGGCGCGTATACACAGTTGATGCCGCGCGTCACATTAGTCAAGCGCGTGCAGCTTGGGCGCTGCGTGATCGTGCACTCGGGCGCGGTTTTAGGTGCCGATGGATTTAGTTTTGCGCAAGATCAAGGGCGCTGGTTAAAAGTGCCTCAGCTGGGGCGGGTGATTGTTGGCGATGGTTGTGACATTGGCGCAAACACCACCATAGACTGTGGCGCACTCGACGACACGGTTTTAGGTGCGGAAGTGAAGTTGGATAATCAAATCCAGATTGGTCACAACGTGCGAATTGGTGATTTCACTGCCATCGCTGGATGCACGGCGATTGCGGGTAGCACGACGATTGGTTCCCGTTGCCTAATCGCTGGCGGTGTGGGTATTGCTGGGCATTTAGAAATTTGTGATGGGGTTTCTGTGATGGCAATGAGTTTGGTTTCAGGTTCAATAACCGAAAAAGGAGTTTACGCGGGCGCAATGCCACTGATGCCGCAGCGGGAATGGCGTAAAAACGCGGTGCATTTGCGGCGGCTAGACGGCACACTTCGCAACACAAAACTGACCGCTCACGCTAATTCTTCGCTACCTCCAGAGAACAATAATAATGACTGAACTTCTAGGCCCGCAGCCTGTTTTGCCCATTGACGTCACCCGAATTATGCAGCTTTTGCCGCACCGCTATCCCTTTTTATTAGTGGATCGCGTATTGACTTTTACTGCAGGTAAAAATTTGACCGCCTTAAAAAACGTCACTATTAACGAGCCGTTTTTCCCCGGACATTTTCCTGGGCATCCGGTCATGCCGGGCGTACTCATTTTGGAATCCCTGGCCCAAGCTTGCGGCTTATTGGTGTTACTTTCCTCGCAAGATTTGGCAAAAGACACGCTGTTTTATTTCGCCAAAATCGACAACGCGCGTTTTAGTCAAATCGTTAGACCTGGGGATCAATTAATTTTAGAAGTTGAACAGAAACGCATGCGCATGGGCATGGGTCAATTTGAAACGCGCGCTCTGGTTGACGGTAAAGTGGTCGCAAGCGCCGATATGCTGTGCGCCCAGCGGCCTGCGGCCTAGCGCGATGAGCTTAATCCATGCAACTGCAGTCATTGATGCCAGCGCCGAGCTCGATACCAGCGTGCGAGTTGGCCCTTACAGCGTTGTCGGCCCGAAAGTTAAAATTGGCGCGAATAGCGTTATCGGCCCGCATGTCGTTGTTGAAGGCCCAACCACAATCGGGCGCGACAATCGCATCTGGCAGTTTGCATCGGTCGGTGCAGCACCGCAGGACAAAAAATTCGCCGATGAGGACACCGAACTGATTATTGGCAATGGCAATGTGATTCGCGAAAACACAACGCTTAATCGCGGCACGGTCAATGGCGGGGGTAAAACTGTGATCGGGGACGACAACTGGATCATGGCCTATGTGCACATAGCGCATGATTGTATCGTCGGCAGCCA
>JAYTAO010000570.1:0-2579 GCA_043737435.1 Rhodanobacteraceae bacterium
GACCAAAGGCAAAGCCGCCTGCGTCAAATTCGGTTGGGCTGCGCCCGCCATTGAGATTGGCAATGGAGGCATTGAGGGTATTGGTAATGCGATAGTCGAAGCGGTTGTAGCCATAGCTTTGGCTGAAATCCGCATACCAGTCAGCAAACTGGGTTTTGAACCCCGCCGTGAGTGAGCGATCTTCCAAATCGCCATTAATAAAAGGCACGAAACCGCCTGGATATAAAAGTGCGGAATTACGCGTAGGAATGTCATCGCTAGTACGCTCAAAGGCACCGGAGCTGGCGTCACGCCGTTGAAAACCGGCGGTCAAATACAGCCCGCCCATATCGCCCATCGGCAAATTACCGTCAAAGGTCAGCGTCGCGTTTTTCACGGCGGTATCACCAATTATGCGCAGGCCAGGCGAACGATCAGAGCTGCCGCGATCCAAATATTCACCGGTAAATGCGGCGTGCCCGCCCGCACCAAACTCGAAGCCGCAATAAGCGCTGGCTTGGTAGTTCAAACCATCACCGCGGGAGTATTGGCCATAGCCCAAAATACCTTCGCAGCCGGGTTTGGTTTTCATCACGATATTCATCACGCCCGCAATCGCATCCGACCCATATTGCGCCGCGGCACCATCGCGTAGGACTTCAATACGTTCAATACCCAACACCGGGATGGTGTTCAAATCCGTGCCGGTATTGCCGCGGTTGCGTGCACCAAAAATAGTGACCAAGGAAGTGCTGTGGCGGCGTTTGCCGTTCACTAATACCAACGTTTGATCCGAGCCCAAACCGCGCAGTGCTGCGGAATCGACTAAGTCGGCACCGTCCGCACCGGTTTGGCGGGTGGAGTGAAAGGAAGGCGCGATAAATTGCAGCGATTGCGCCAGATCAAACTGCGGCGAGCGCTCCACTTCTTTGCTGATATTCAGCACATCCACGGGCACAACGCTATCCGTATCGGACGACCGCGGCGCGACACGGCGGCTGCCGATCACTGAGATGGTATCGAGCTGAACCGCGTCATCAGCGCTGTCGCTTGTTTCTTGCGCGTAAGCCTGTGGCAACGGCCCAATCAAGCCGCTGAGCGCCAGCGCTAGCCAAAGAGCATGTTTGACAGGTTTTGCTGGGCTAAGCTCAGCCTTCATAAAGCGCGAACTTTTCGTTTTAGTGTGGGTCATGCGGTTCTCCATAAATAAGTTGGGTAGCCGGTACAAGTTGTTAACTCAAACCGACTTAAGCGCCGCAAGATTAACGCTTTTTTTCCGAATGGCATAACGAACTGTAGCCAAGTTATCGCGCTAGCCCGCATTTTAGGTACTCTTTGCGCCCAATCTTTTGCAGTGAGACAGTCATGCAGCAGGCTAAAAGCTATATCGAGATGGCGATTGAATCGATTCAAGTATTCGCAAATGACGGCAAACTCGACGCCGCAGAACTGCAGCGCATGCTCGATATCGCGCTACGCGATGGCCAAATTGATGCCGATGAACTGCGCGTGCTGGGCAAAATAGTGACGCTGGCGGAAAAAGGTGCGCTAGATGCCGATGTGCAGGCGCTGATTGCGCAAATTCGCCTACGCCACGGTCTAAAATGATTTTTGCGGTCAGCAACGCGACGTGGCGGGCGACCTGTTGCCGCGCGGTGATCATTTTGGCACTCAGCGTAATAAGTGCCGCGCATGCGCAAGTTTATAAATGCAAACGGGGCAATGTCATTGCCTATCAAGACAAACCCTGCCCCAAAGGCACGCAACTCGGGCGCATTACCCTGGAAGCTCCGCCCGTGGCTGGGAAAACGCCCTCTAGCTCGGTCAACCCGCCCAAGCCCGCACCCGATTCTGGCCCCGCAGCGCCCGCAGCACCGGCACTTTTGGCGCCTGCAGAGAATTACAAATGCACGCGCTTTGACGGCACTAGTTACTTCAGTGCCAGTTTGATGCCGAATCGCCAATTGGTTACGGCATCGCGCTTAGCGGTAGCGCCGCCCGGTGTGGACGCAAACGCCAAAGTGTGGGCCACGGATAGCTGCGTGGCAGCACCGATCAAAGATGCCTGCGATTTTTACAGTATTGAGATTGATCGCGTTGGCAAGCTGGCGAACAGTGCCTCTGGAGTGGAGCTCAAAGTGCTCAATCGGGAGGCGATGCGCTTGCGCACAGTTTCTAATAGCCGGTGTAAACGCTAGTTTTTTATCAGTCTGAATTTCAAGCAAAGCGTTGATGTAGTGCAGGTTAAGGGCTTCGCTAAAAACCCCGCAATAGCGCAATGCTATCGCCCCAGCAAGGGCCGCCAGCGTATTTGACTGCTCTTTTTTGACGTGGAGTATAGAACTATGCGCTTGTGTGAATAGGCTCTACGCGCGTTTTCGGCGCGCGCGCGCGGCCTGAGCGGTTTTTTTGCGCTAACGCTGCTCGGCCTAAGTTTATTTGCCTTAAGCGCTTGCCAAAAAACGCCTGCAGCGAACCTCGCAATATCTCTAAAATCTTTCTCATGGGTAATCTCGCCTGTGGCACCGTCGATCTCCTGTAAACAGAAAATCAACGATAGTGAATAATTACCCGCTCAACCAGAGCGAAATCGTACGGAA
>JAYTAO010000571.1:0-2573 GCA_043737435.1 Rhodanobacteraceae bacterium
GCTCGATCTTTCGCTTCTGGGCTTTGCCCAATGCGTTCTTGGCGCTATCCCAAGTGGCTTGTTCGTACTTGACGCCCAAGTGCTCAAATTGATCACGCAGTAGCTCGTTCAGTACACCGTTGGCGTGCTGCATTTCGGCATCAATATCATCGCGCAACACCCGCAAATCAAACTCTTTGCCGACTAAATCAGCGGTATGTCGATAGCTATTGAGCTTGCGATTTTTGTCATCCAGCAACTTGCGATAGCCGGGTTTGAATAGATCATCCTGCTTAGAGTTGAACTCCTGCTCGTCCACGCGCATCAGCCCAACCAAGGAATTTCCGGGCAAGATATTGAAGTCGATATTCGGCAAGGGCTCCAATTCTCGGACATCACGTACCGAAGCCACCATTGCCAGAAACAGCCGCAGCTTCGCGATTTCGCAGGCTTCCTCCATGATGTCCACACCATAAAGGTTATCCGAAACAATGCGGCGCTTGATGTAATAACCGACGCTGTGGTGGTCTTTTTGGATTGCTTTTAGCCAGCGCTGCAGCTCTTCACTCGCGCCCAATTCGGCGCGCCCGACCACGGCGTAATACACGTTAATCAAGGACTTCAACGCCGCCACCAAAAAAGCGCCCGATCCGACTGCCGGGTCAAGTACGCTAATTGAGGGAAGCACGTCATTGACCAATTTCAGCGCGGTGCGCGCGTCCATGCGCGCCAAAAGCTCAGGCACGGAAGCGAACTCAACCGCGCCTATGCCAAATTCCGGCATCGCCGGGGAATTAATACGTTCCAAAATCAGCTGATGAATACTGCGATCCGCTAAATAGGAGGTAATTTCCGGGCGGGTGTAGTAGGCACCAAATGCCTTTTGGTTGATGTATTTCTCGAAAATATAGCCCAGTACATCGGGATTGATTTCGTCGCTGCCGCCACCGGGCGTGTCGTCTAAATGCCAGGTGTAAGACGCGAACAGGTTGAAAACACCAGCAAATGCGGCGTCTTTAATGTTCAGCGTTTTCCCCAAACGCGCTAGTTTGTACCCGTCCAATTCCAGCTTATGGTGCAAAAACAAACCGCCGTTTAAATACGGCACAACGCCCGTGATTTTGCTGGCCGCCGCGCTGCGGTTTTCCACCGGCTTAGCGAACGCTTCAAAAAACAGCGCATTCAAGAATTCGCCAAAAAAGCGGTCCGCGCCGCGCAGCTGAGAGGCTTTTAATTGGTTCGGTAAATAGTCGTAGTCGGCGTTGTTAAGGAAACCTTTTTTCTGCATAAACCAAACAAACATCAAGCGATTCAGGATCACTGACGCATACCAGCGGCGGTCGCGCTCTTCCTCAATGCCCTCAATGGCCTGTAACAAGCTTTCGTGCTGGTCCCGATATTGGCTGTAAAAACGCTTGGTGGTTTTATCGACATCCAGTGCCGCTTCCATACGGCGCGCAACTTCCAGCACTGGAATACGCCCGGAGGCGTCCAATTCCGACAATTCCACCACCATTGCCTGAAGTTTTGAGGCAAATAAATCCACCGGCTGGCCGCGAAAATATTCATGCCGCCTAGGCGTCAGTTTTGGCTTGGCGGTATCGCTATCTTTGCTGCGTTTGACCCAATACCAGAGGCTTTGGCTGGCAGATTCTTTGCTATTGGTAAAGATCAGCAAGTTTTCAAAATGCCGATGCGCAATTTGGCGCCAAATTGCTAACCGCGCGGCTTCATCCGGCCATGCGTCTTCAGTCACCACTTGCAGCACCGCCACACCTGCAAGCTCAGCCAACATACGATATTCAAACGTCTGCCCGCTTAAGCGCTCAGTCTGCCAATGGCTTTCAGTGGCTGGTGCGCGATTCCAGCCGAGCACATCGACGAATAGGCGCGCAAAGTTAAAATCGGCCAAGTATTTCTGGAAATTCTTAAAATCAAGTTTGGCCATTGGCTCAGTTTTCCGTTATCAAGCCCAAAGAACAGACCACGCGCGGTTCGCGCAGCGCGGCATCTTCATCGGTATAAGTTAGGCGGCCCTCGTCGCGCAAGGATTTGACGGCCTCGGATAGCTCTTCGTCGTTAACACCACTGCGCATCAAGCGGTTCAGCATGTCGGCAGCGGTTTCTAATAGCGGGTGGCGATAGATGTCGTCTAGCGCAAGTTCCAAGCCGGAATCGCTAAACAAGGTGCCACGCTGCATCTCAGCGTGGCGTTTCATTCGCTCATAAACACGCCGACGCGGGCTAGAAGGGCGGCCTAACCCGCCGCCGACCGATTTATCCTGTACTACCGCTTGTTGCAAGCTTAACGCGACTAATTCGTGATGCGCATCGTTGCGCGGCAGGGCGGGCGTCTCTGGCAAACATTCGGCGGCCCGCAAAATTGTAAATTGGGATTCGGTGACGGTTTTACCGTTCGGTGCAATCCAGGATAAGTGATCGTTGCCTTCCGGGGATTTCACGTATACCAACGCCCCGCCATCGGTTGCCGCAATAGTTAGTGACGCCAAGCGCGCGTCTGCGCCGCCGCTCCAAGCAGGCACAAACCGGCGGGCGCTGTAAACCACGGGCGGCAGCGCTTCAATCGCGCGCGC
>JAYTAO010000572.1:0-6425 GCA_043737435.1 Rhodanobacteraceae bacterium
CAGCGGGGAGATTGATGAAACTGCGGATCAAGAGCTTTTCACCACCCTTCGGGAATTGTTGGCGGGCAAGCGTGTGGGACAAGGCGCGGGCGCTGACTATAGCCCCCGCTCTGCGCCCGATGCGCCAATCGCCACCGTCGATGACGTGCAATCGATTTTGACAATTTTACAGACTCAGCCAGCTGCCCCTGTGATGATTGGCGGCCGTTGGAAGTCGCGGCGAGTGGCTGATATCAAGCAAGATATGATCGCGCAGCTGCGGCAAATGCATGGTGGGCATACGCCCGTGCTCGAGCAAGAAACGTCCGACACGCTTGATTTGGTGGGCATGCTGTTTGATCATGTTTTAGCCGATTCCAAGCCCAGCAGCACCACGCATTCGCTTCTGACCAAGCTGCAGGTGCCGATTTTAAAAGTAGCGATTAAAGATAAAAGCTTTTTCAGCAAGCGCAGTCACCCAGCCCGACAATTATTAAATTCGATCGCGGAAAATGGCATGTTTTGGGCCGATGGCGACGATGTCGATCAAGCACTGGTCGAGCGTATGCAGATGGCGGTTGATCGGATAACCGCTGATTTTGACAGCGACGTCGGCGTTTTCGAAACTATGGTGAGGGATTTGGGGCGGCACGTCACTACCGTCCAGCGCAAAGCTGAAGTTTCAGAAAAGCGTTACGTTGAAGCCGCGAAAGGGCGCGAACGTTTGGAAGTTGCCCGCAAAAGTGCGGCCACTTCGATTGACGGGTTTATTAAAGGCCGCCTGCTGCCGCCTTTGGTGGTGCATCTTTTGGAAGGCGCATGGGCGGACGTGTTGGCACTGACTCAGTTACGTCACGAGATTGATTCGCCGCTGTATCAAGAACGCTTAGAAGTGGCTGAACAACTGGCCGGTTGTTTTGATCTAGATCATCCCGTTTCAAAAGACGAATTCTTGGAGCTCAAGCCGATATTAGAAGAAGGCATGAGTTTGGTCGGTTTCCATGGCCCAGAGATCGAACGCACCTTAAGTGCCGTGGCCGAGCTTGTCGTCGAAGGCGATGCTCTAGTGCCGAGCCTGGAACCGGCAGAAGAACGTGAAGTCACCGAGCTGGTGCGCAACAAGGCGCGCATCGGGCAAGATCAAGACGCCCCGAAGACGCAGGAACATGCGGCGGCACAGGAGAAAAAATCGATTTTGGCGCATTTGCGCAAAGAAGAAAAAGCCGAGCTGACAGTCAAAGAGCAGCAAACGCTGGATCGCTTGAAACAAATGCCGTTCGGTACTTGGTTCGAATTTGTCATCAACCAACAAGGCGATATCGCTCGACGCAAGCTCAGTTGGTTTTCACCGGTGACCGGTCGCTGCTTATTCGTCAATTCGCGCGGCGCGAAAGTTGCGGAAAAAACCATGGACGAAATGGCGCGGGATTTGGTGCGCGGTAATGCCAAGTTGTGGGAGCCGCAAGCGGAAAGCATTATTGATCGGGCTTGGCGCTCGATTAAAGAAAAAATGAAAGCTTGGACGCAGGGCGATGTGAGCGTCAGTGAATTGGCTTATGCCGGGAGCGAAAAATAATGCCTGCACATAAGCGAAAATCAGTTCGTAAACGCGTTACCCAGGTGATGATGGTGACCGACGCGTTCACAGGCGAAGGTTTAGGGCGCATCGGCAACTTGAGCAATGATGGCATGATGTTGATCTCGCCCAAGGCACTGGCGGACGAGCATTATTTTCAGCTGCATTTTTCCTTGCAAGCGCCTGGGTTGGTGCCGCACAAAGTGGAAATTGGCGTGCAATGTCTTTGGTGTGATCCTGCGCGAACCGCCAACACGTTTTGGGTCGGCTGCAAAGTCATCGACATTAGCCTGTCTGATCAAGCGACGCTAAAAAAGTGGGTGACGCAAGCGGAAGAAATTGTTCCCTAAGCCAGTTTGCCTAGCTATTCAGATTTCCTGCAAATTGAAGAAACTCGATTTGCAGGAATTTTTATTACATATTGATATGCAAAGAGCGTTTGTTAACTACCGAGCGATGTTTCCTGCGGCTTCTCCGCGCTTAAACAATTGGTTTCAGCCCGGAAAGGCGCCTTTTATTTCGCGGCCACGACCGCACCCAGCTTAATAAAAGCCGAGTTCTTTTCGATGGTTTTCAAGCCGATGCCCTTAACTTCTACCAGTGCATCGGCGGATTTAAACGCACCGTGCGCGGTGCGATAAGCGACGATCGCTTGGGCTTTGGCATCGCCTATACCATCGAGTGCATCCGCCAATTCAACGGCGCTTGCGGCGTTAACGTTGACGGGCTTGCCAGCAAACGCGGCCGGGCTGAACGAGAGAGCGGCGAAGGTGATGGCGGCTAAGATTTGGTTGCATACGTTCATGGGTTTTCCTTAAGTTTGAGGATTGGTGTTTTGGTGTAAGAGTTTTTTATGAGCTACCCAACCGGGCTGGGTAGAGAAACTTTAGCCGCACACTGATCATTGCAAACTCAGCACAGTCCGAACGCCGGCTCAGATTTGTCTTATTTTTCGAACCACTGCTTTTTACCTTTTAGCTAAACTGGCGATGCTCCGCTCTGCTTAGCTCCGCCACCCTCGCCCCCCACCGCGTTCTAGCCTGGGATTCACTACCACCATAACTCACACTGCCGCTTGCCATCGCTTGTGGAAAGGCCTTTTCAAATGCCGCTAAGCCGCGAAAATAGTCGGAATTCACCGTGGCACCGGCTTTCATCTCGATGGCATCGAACTGGCGGCCATTGGAAATCAGTAGATCCACTTTTTTGCCGGTCGCGTCGCGGTAGAAATACAGCTCGCCGGATTCGCCCGCGTTGAAGCGCTGTTTGAGCGCATCTAATATCAGTAAATAAACTCTGATCATTATGCGTCAAGCTATTGAATCCCATGCGCTAACTCGCGGGCAAGCTCTCTGGCCCAGGCAAACACGCAAACGTGTTGATCAATAGTTGATCAGTAACCGCAGCTTTTTCGATAAAATGGCGCACGCGCGCGCTGAGTTCGGGGTCATCGCCTGCGGCAAAAATATCTGAGATGTGCACCACGTGATTCATACGCACCGTGCTGCCGCCCAGATCAAACGCAAACGGTGCGTGTTCGGCGCTCAGCAAATATTTGAATAAGCCTTCCAGCGCGCGTGCTGGGGTTTGCGCCAACGGTGAAGAAAAATTCAAATGCTCCGAGCAGCAACACCAGACTTTGACCAGCGGCGCGCCGCTGTGGAAGCTCCAATTGTGGCTGCCATGACGCGCCAAAATAGGATTAATTTGCGCCGCTTTCAGTGCAGTTTCGACAAAATTCGCCAGTGGATCGGCTTCCGGCGCGGTGAAATACTCGTCGAAATCGTGGCGAGATTCCAAGTCCGTGCCACAACTTGGGCAGTAGCGCGTTGCCGTCACGATTAAATCGCTGCACGCCGGACATTGCACGCCAAACTCATGGGTTTGCGCACGAAATTCTTCGATAAACAGCCGGACATCGGCAACTGGAATGCCGAAACCCACGGCATCGGCTTGCGTCAGTTTGCAGGTGGTCACGGCAATCACTTGGCGTGCGTCGTCCAGCATCGGCCCGCCAGAATTTCCTGGGTTGATCGCCGCGTCAGTTTGCAGGAAGTACTGTTCGTCCAACAGCTGGCGCGGGTGTGAAATTACGCCTTCCGTAAGCGATAGCGGCAGTCCAACTGGAAAGCCCAAAATATGCACAGGCTGCTTGGGGCGCAGCTGCGCATTTTCGCTTAACACCAGCACCTCACCATCTACGGCACGCTCTAGCTCAACAATCGCCAAATCCCGGTACGGGTGCAGGCGGCGCACGCGGCCGGAAATACGCGAGCGGTCGCGCAGCTCGACCGCGACATCGCGATACGGTGCGGTAACGTGGCAATTGGTAAGCAAATGGGTGGGATCAATCAAAAAGCCTGAGCCGGTGCCCAAACCGGTGTAGACCTGATAAATACCCAGTTTTTCAATATCATCAATAGGATGAGGTGCGTGCATAGAATTCCTTACAGCAAGTTGGGTGGCGATTAATGTTCGTGATGCGGGTGGGCGTCGAAGTCATCCTGCACCTCGTCGTTCTCTGCCGCCTCATCTTTATCTTGTTCACCGTGACTACCGAAGGTCTTTGCCGTTGCATTGGCGTGGTTCCACAGTAAATCCGCCGCTTCGCGCCACGGTTTACCCGACGCAGACGCTAAGCCTGCGCGCAGTGCGGCATCAATTTCGTTGGGCCAACTGTGATGCGCCAATAAATATAAATAATCCGCGACCAACTCCAGCGTCGCCTCCAAACCACGTCCAGCGGCGCGATGTTCGCCGGTTTTTTGCATACGGCTGCCGCCACCCAAAATTGAAGTCAGCAAAGACGGCGTGCCCTCGTGTAGCGGGTTGATCGCGTGCGTGGCGTGGCCCAAGCAAGCCCGCAGCGCCTCGGGAGTAATCTGGCGCATTTCTTTGACGCATTTGGCTAGCTCGCTATCGCGCTTGGTTGCGGTTTCGTCGCGGTTGGTAAATTCATCCGCGCACTCGTTCATGCGCGCCCGCACGGGCCCGAACAAGGGCAGGCTGAAAACCAAATGATTCACGGTGAAGGAACCTAAGGAATCCAACACCGATATTTGCCGCCTACGCCGCGATTCGGTCATTAGCTCTTCGACCGCAGTCCAGTGCGCCGTCCAGATTCCCCATGCGGCGTCAAATTCCGTATCAGTCAAAGCCAATACCGGCTGACGTCCGGCCATCACGACCCCAAATTGCTGTACTAACCAGGCATCGTGATTGTCGGCTTCCATCGGCAAGCGCTGCATGACTTCGAGCAATTTCAACGGGTGCAGTAGCGCTAATCGCTCGCGAAACTCAAGCGCCACGGTTTGCTCACGCAAACGCGGCTGGAACAACTGACCAGTGGCGCTTAAACGCGTCAAGAAAAAACGCATAGCAGCAACGATTTGTGCTTCAGCGGTGAGCGTAACCAACGGTGCCCTGATCAGCAATTCCGCGCCTTGGATCTCAACGTGCACGCGCGCGGAGCCCTGCGCCAAGCACAGCGTTTCGCACTTCAAATCGGGCACGCTGGTGGTGGGAAGCAAGTAGCCCAGCGTTTCAGTGACGGCGGCGACAAATTCGCCCGCGTCAAACAGGCTGATAGCGTGATCGCGACGAGCAAAATCGCGCGGCGCAATCTCAACGCGCCGACGTATCGGCGTGGCAAAATTTAAAGCAAAAATCGACATAGGTGCGTGCTAACCCTGTAAGCGGGCTAAGGCTTGCGAAAAGCCTTCTAGTGTGGCAGTCAGGGTGCAGCCGCGCAAGTTTGCTGCGGCTGATGTTCAACTGAGGTTTTTGCTTCCGCTACTTAGCTGCCGCGAACGCCGCGCGAATGCGCTCCATGCGTTTTGCATTGACGCGCAAATCAGAGTAGCCCACGCGCGACGCGGAGCGAAATTCTATGCGGTTGGCGGGCAGATTTAGGGCAAAGCTGGCGTCATCGCGAAAACCAAAAAGCGCAGTTTTGAAAGTAACGTCAATCTGCTGCGCGTTTTCGAACACGATTTCAGTGTTCGGCTCACTCTGAACTGCCGCTTTGAGTTTCGCCATTACATTTTCGGCGTTACCGGAAAATGCGATTGGGCTCGCCTTAAAGCCATCTTGCGTGTTGAGCGTGCAAACGCAGTTTGGCTTGGTCGTTGGGCAGGCGGTAATCGCGCTGCCGCTGCCAAAGCCTTGCGCAGCGGAGGTGTTTTGCACCAAATAAATCAGGCGCACCACATAGGCCAGTAGTAAAACCAGCAGCACAATACCAATACGGACAAGGATTTTACTGAGCATATCGCTTAGGCTGCTTTTGCCAAGGTGCTTAAAGCCGCGCGCGCTTTTGCCAATTCCAGCTGCAATGCATACGGCGTACGCGTGCCGTATTCAGCCAAGAATGCCGCAATTTCTTCCACCTCAGTTTGCCAAGAGCTTTGCTCTACTTTCAGCAGTGTGTTTAAGGCCTCAGGCGATAGGTTAAGTCCGGCGAGTTCCAAATCGCTGGCGTGCGGCAAATTGCCAATAGCGCTTGGCTGCGCACCGACGGCACCGCTACAGCGTTTTAATGCCCAAACCAGCACCCGTAAGTTATCGCTAAAACCGGGCCAAAGAAACTTGCCGTCGCTGCCTTTGCGAAACCAGTTGACGTTAAATATCTTAGGAGCGTGCGCCAGTTGACTGCCTATTTTTAGCCAATTTGCCCAGTAGTCGCCAAAATTGAGGCCGCAAAAAGGCTTCATCGCCATCGGATCCCGCCGCACAATGCCGACGGTACCGGTAGCCGCCGCCGTGGTTTCAGAAGCCATCGCTGCACCGAGCAGCACGCCGTGCGCCCAATCTCGCGCTTCAAACACCAGTGGCACCAAGGATTCGCGTCTGCCGCCAAAAATAATCGCCG
>JAYTAO010000573.1:0-2571 GCA_043737435.1 Rhodanobacteraceae bacterium
ATAGCTGCGGGCAGGGCGAAATCGGCGTGAGCGGTTTTGGCGTGCATTTAATAGTTCTCCGAGCATTTGTAGCGTTGTTGTGGCGCGAAATTTCGGTAACCTTCGCGCATCCCCGTTCTAGACGCAAGTCCATGCTGCGACAACCCATGCTGCGTCAATCCATCCTTGCGCCCATCTTCAGGGCCGCTGCCGGTCACCGCCGATGAGCTTTTGGCAGCTTGCCAGCGATGTGGTTTTTCGCCTGTTTCGGCGGTTCGAGACGATAGGCGCTGGGCTGCACAGACAACGCGGCCGGTATTTAGTCGTCGCGTTGCCGATGCTTTGGTTGACTTTGTTTTTTTTAGCACCGCTGTTGATCGTATTAAAAATTAGCTTCGCTGAGCCTGAACTCGCGCAACCACCCTATACGCCTTTGATACAAATGGCGCCAGAAGGCGAATATAAAACCACGATTAACTTAAGCACAGAAAGTTATGCATTGATCAAGGATGACGACTTATATCGCGCGGCATTTCTCAATTCCATTAAAACTGCCACGATTTCGACAATATTGGCGCTTTTGCTTGGTTTTCCCATGGCCTACGCGATTGCGCGAGCGCGGCCTGACCGTAGGCTTATTCTGCTGATGTTGGTGGTACTGCCATTTTGGACGTCGTCACTGTTAAGAACCTATGCTTGGCTCGGGATGTTAAAAGATTCCGGCATCATCAATAATATTTTGATGAGCATAGGTGTGATTCATGATCCACTTCATATATTAAATACCGATTGGGCGGTTTATTTGGGTATTGTTTACGGCTATTTGCCATTTATGGTGCTGCCGCTAGTTGCGACCTTGGTAAAAATGGATTTGACCCTGCTGGAGGCCGCTGCAGATTTGGGCTGTAGACCATTTGAAGCATTTTTTAAAATAACCCTGCCATTGGCGATGCCGGGAATTATTGCCGGCTCGATGTTGGTTTTCATCCCAACCCTTGGCGAATTTGTAATTCCCGATATCCTAGGTGGGCCGGATAGTTTGATGATCGGGCGGGTGATATGGAATGAGTTTTTTACCAACACCCAATGGCCGTTAGCATCGGCAATTGCAATTACTATGCTGGTGCTAATCGTTTTGCCTTTGCTGGTTTTTGAGTATGTGCAGAATACTTATTTTTCTGGAAAAAGGCGGGCTTAAGTGAAACGCAACTGGTTTTTACTATCCTGGTTAGCGTTTGGATACGCTTTTTTATATTTGCCCATTGTGTGGTTGATCACGTATTCGTTTAATGCGAATAAAATGATGTCGGTGTGGGGCGGGTTTTCAACCCGCTGGTACGGCGAGCTATTGCAAAACGAGGCGCTGATGAGCGCGGCGAAGAACTCGCTTATCGTGGCGACACTGTCGGCGAGTTTATCGGTGATTGTGGGAACGCTTGCCGGTCTGGCGTTAACCCGGCTAGGGCGATTTCGCGGCCGCACGCTGCTGGCGGCATTGACTTCCATGCCCTTGGTCATGCCGGAGGTCATGTTGGGCTTATCGGCACTGCTGTTGTTCGTGACGCTACAAAGCGCATTCGGCTGGCCCGAACGCGGTTTAGGCACGATTACGATCGCACACGTCACTTTATGCAGCTGCTACGTGACGGTGGTGGTGCAATCGCGTTTGAGCCAAATGGATGACAGCTTGGAAGAGGCTGCCATGGATTTAGGCGCGAAGCCGTGGCGTGTCTTTATGCAAATCACTCTGCCGTTGATCATGCCCTCGTTAATCGCAGGTTGGTTGTTGGCGTTCACGTTATCCTTAGATGATCTTGTCGTGGCAAGCTTTACTTCAGGCCCAGGTGCAACCACGCTGCCGATGGCGATTTATTCCAAAGTTCGCTTGGGCTTAAGTCCAGAAATTAATGCCTTAGCCACAATGATTGTACTTTTGGTAACGCTTGCGTTGGCGGTGACCTATTTCGCGCTTGGACGTGCGAAACAAAGCAGCGAACGACCTTGACTTGGAAATTGATCCCACTCAGTGCGGTGCGACCGATTCCTTGGCGCAATGGCGGCGGTATCACGCGTGAGCTGATCGCTTGGCCAGATGCAAAAAATTGGATTTGGCGCATTTCAGTTGCCGACGTCGCCAGTGACGGCGCTTTTTCTCATTTTGAAGGGGTGCAGCGTTGGCTTAGCATTCTGGCCGGTGCCGGCGTGCGTCTTAGCATAGGCAGCGAGGAGCTAGAAGGGGTCGAACTGGGCGTGGGAAGCGAGCCGTTTGCATTTGACGGCTCGATCCCGGTCTATTGCAATTTGCTGCAAGGCGCGGTGCAGGATCTGAATTTGATGCTTCGCCAGGGTCACATCGGGCACATGCAGCGTGTTTGCGGACTGATGCGTTCGGTGATCAAGGGGGCAAGAATCGTCGCCATTTATAGCGTCAATACAACCGCAGTGTTAACGCTCAACGGGGCGCGATTTGAGTTGCCGAAATCGGCATTGGCGTGGCAAGCATTGCGCGCGGATGGCGATTTGATTATTGAGGCCAACAGTGCCCTTTTGATGGAAGTCGAGCTGAAAAGTTGAACTGGAAAAAGTCGCCGA
>JAYTAO010000574.1:0-2566 GCA_043737435.1 Rhodanobacteraceae bacterium
CAACAACTTACAGCTACGAGTCCGCACCAACTTCAAGCACTGCGGCCGCGCTAGTAACCCAAGCAAACGCGCAGGGCGCGCGCCAATTTGTTTATCGCGGCGACATTGCATTTGGGACCGTCGTTTTAGTAACCCTTTCGCTGTATGAAAAAGATAATGCGCGTGGCGATAGTTTTCGCTATGAACAACTGCCCCGCAGTGTCACTGCCGTCGCTTTTCTCAGCCAGCTCAACGCACAAGGCGCACGCCGCTTTCGCTATTTTAGTGACGTAGCGTTTGAAGCGTCAGAGACCGCGTCCTTGTATGCCAGCGTGGCACCGATATTTTTTACTGGCTTTGAAAATTAGCCAGCGCTGATTTAATCAGACAAACCCGCAAGAACTGCCGCATGCGCGCGTTGTGCAAGCGCTTTTCGATCCAGTGCAGATTCTGCGTCAATGGCGCTTGCAAAGCGCACCTCGATCCGCGCACCTTTGCTGCGCAAAAACGCCCAGGCATGGGCGCCCGCTTGCATATCCCCATAAAACGCATAGAGGTCGCGATCAATTTGGCTTTTTGCCGCCCCGCCATCCACCGCAAGCACCCGAATAATCACCGGCTGCACCGCGTGCGCGCTGATCGCAGCATCGCCGGCGAATAAAATGCCAAAAATGGTGGATTTGAACGGCAGCACAGTGCCGCCATCGCTGGTGGTGCCTTCCGGAAATAAGATCAGCGAACGTCCGCTGCGCAATTGCGCGGCAATGCTGTCCGTGACCGCCCGCCCGGCGCGCGGGTCGCGGCTGATAAACACCGTTTGCTGCAGACGCGCCATAAAGCCGGCAACTGGCCAGCGCGCCATATCGTCTTTAGCAACAAAAGAGCCTTTCAGCACGCTGCCCAGCACCGGAATGTCAAAGTGCGAAACGTGATTACTGACATACACCATCCGGCTTGCCTGCATCGGTGCGCCGGTAATCTGTACGCGCACACCAATCAGCGCGCAAACGCCGCGATGCCACAGTTTGGTAATTGTGTATGGGTCGATGGAGCCCAGCACACGCCACAAAACCAATAGCTGAAGCGGCACCAGCAATGCACTCCAGGCAAGCAACCCCAACAATTTCACAATCGCGCGCGCGTGTGTCCAGCCGGAGAAAAACTGCGCTTGTGGCATTGTGATTCCGAACAATGTAAAGGTTGAGGGTATAGGATTTGGGGGCTGTGCCTATGCTTTCTGCACGTACTGCGCCCGCAACTTCTCAAAAGCGTACGGCGCACCGAACCCCTGATGCGGAATCAGCAAATAGCTAAACGGATGGTGCATGGCGACGATTCACACTTTCGCTCAAACTAAATAGGCCCCAGTTTTCAGCACTTCCAAGCAAAATTAATGCCTTCCTTGAACTGGGTTAGACTGGTCATAACTAATGCTCAGGGATTGGCAATGAAAGGCCAAAACGACACAACACCGACGGCCACTACTTACACCATTGAGGATTTGTTGCGCCACGTACAGTCTGGGCGCATCCGTATCCCCAATTTTCAACGCGTGTTTCGTTGGCAAGCAACCGATGTTTCGCGCTTGTTGGAAAGCATCTACCTTGGGTATCCCATAGGAAGCCTGCTGCTGTGGGAAAGGCCGGCGCCAGCAATTGAAGTAAAATTGGGTGGTCTGACTATCAACGCGCCCAAGATAGAAAATGCACTGTGGGTCGTCGATGGACAACAGCGAATAACCAGCTTAGCGAATACATTGATCGAGCAGCCGAACACTGACAAACGCTTTGCTTGGGGATTTGATTTGCGTGTTGAAAAATTCGTCCCCCCTGCTAAAAACGCCGAAGATTTCGTCATTCCGCTTCCTACTATCGTAAATTTACAAAAATTATTGCGCTGGTTTAGCGAACATCCTAACGCCGCTGATCATCTGGATACGGCGACTGCCCTCGCTAGAACCATTCGCGAATACAAAATACCGGCGTATCTTGTGCAAAGTGCTGATGAGGCAGTTCTGCGTAACATTTTTGACCGAATGAACAACTTCGGTAAGCGCCTGAGTCGGGCAGAGGTTTTTCACTCCTTGCATGGCGATGCCGACAGTCAAGAAATCAACTTTAAGAGCATTGCCGAACAGCTTGAGGCCAAGCTTCGATTCGGACGCATTGATGAAGACACGCTGTTGGCTGCGATTTTAGCTAGACGCGGTGCCAATAATTTTCGCGATATTAGAAACGAATTCTCGCCGGACACTACACGCGAATATCAGGAAACTGAGGCGCAGGGATATGCCAACGGTGCGCAAGCTTTGGAATTGGCAATTTCCTTCCTTCAAACGGAAGCGCACGTGCCGCACTTCGGGTTTTTACCTTATCGATATTTACTGGTCATATTGACTCGCTTTTTCGCCCATTTCCCCAGTCCGAAACCCCGAAATATAGAGCTTTTGCGCCGATGGTTTTGGCGAGCTACAGTATTGGGGCCAGAGGCGATGAAGGGCTGGACACAGACACTCAGTAAATTTCTTGCACGCATTGAACCTGGAAAAGAGAGTCTTTCGGTTCAATCCATGCTTTTACTGCTAGAC
>JAYTAO010000575.1:0-6397 GCA_043737435.1 Rhodanobacteraceae bacterium
GGACATGAAAGCGGGTGTTGCGGCGGCAACTTGCGCGTTGCGCGATTTTGTTGCGGCGCACCCAAACCATGCCGGTACCTTGGCGATCATGCTGACCAGCGATGAAGAAGGCCCGGCAAATAATGGCGTGGTGCGGGTGATGGATTGGTTGGATGGACAAGGGATCAAACTCGATTACGCCCTGATTGGGGAGCCCTCCTCAAACCTTGAATTGGGCGATCAAATTCGCGTTGGCCGACGCGGTTCAATGCACGTCGAGCTCACCGTTTTGGGCGTGCAAGGGCATGTGGCCTATCCGGAGAAAGCACGTAATCCGATCCATTTGACCGGGCCGCTGTTGAGCGCGCTGGTGCTGCACCAATTCGATCTTGGTAACGCGGCATTTCCGCCAACATCAATGCAAATATATGACATCGCGGCAGGTGCTGGGGCAAACAACATGATTCCCGGCGAGCTCAAATTGAAGCTTAACTTTCGCTTCGGTAGCGCAAGTACTGCCGCGTCCTTGCTGGCGCAAATCCATGAAATTGCCGCGCGTTTAGCGGTGCCAATCAACGTGACCCACCGAGTCGCAAGTCAGCCATTTCTAACTGAGCGGCCGACATTGATTGATGCGGTGCGCTCAGCTGCCCTGCAAGTGCTGGCTATCGATGCCCGCCCCGATACCGGCGGCGGCACTTCCGATGGGCGATTTATTTCGCCCCGAGGCGCTGAAGTTGTTGAGTTAGGGCCGGTCAACGCGACTATTCATAAAATTGATGAGTGTGTAGCCGCAAGCGACGTGGAGCGGCTCAAACTTTGCTATCAGGCGGTGCTGGAAAAGCTGTATTCGGCTTGAGCAACGCGGCTCTGTAGTTTTGCCGAGACTGCATTTTTGCTTCGCAATTTGCCGCTGTTAGCGAATTGCTGCGCGAACTTATAGCGTCCATCGTCCCCATGTTTTACGCTTGCGAAATCTGGATTTTCGAATCGTAGGTGCACGTGGTTTTCAATTCGCTGACTTTCGCTGTGTTTTTCGCGATTGTACTTTTTCTGCATGCGCTGCCGTTGAAATGGCAGGTCAAGAAAGTCAATTTACTGATCGCCAGCTATTTGTTTTACGCGGCGTGGAACCCGCCGTTTATCGTTTTGCTGTGGATCTCCACGATCGTGGATTGGTACGCCGCGCAAAAACTTGTGCATGCGCAAAAGCAAAGCGTTCGAAAGTTTTGGATGTTGCTATCGGTGGTAGTTAACCTAGGCATGCTCGCTTACTTCAAGTACGGCACTTTTGTGCTGACGAATTTCACCCTATTGGCAAATAGCCTCGGCATCGATTATCAGCCGCCCACTTCCTCCATCATTCTTCCGGTGGGCATTTCTTTTTACACCTTTGCGACACTCTCATACACCTTGGACATCTATCTAAGACGTGCAGAGCCAGCTAAGAACTTTCTCGATTACGCATTGTTTGTTACCTTCTTTCCGCATCTGGTAGCGGGGCCGATTATGCGGCCTACCGAACTGGTACCTCAGTTTGCGCAAGCTCGACAGGCGACGCGCGCTATGTTGTGTTTCGGCTTGGCGCTCATGACTTTGGGAATGTTTCAGAAAATCGTCCTGGCGGACGCTTTCCTTGGCCCCACCGCAGAACGTATTTTTGACGGCTTGGCGCAGCCGGGCCTGCTCGACGCTTGGCTCGGCACGCTCGCCTTTAGCGGGCAAATCTTCTGCGATTTTGCCGGCTATTCGACCACTGCAATAGGCGCTGCCATGTGCTTAGGTTTTGCCATGCCGGACAACTTTCGCTTTCCTTATGCAGCCATAGGCTTTTCCGATTTTTGGCGGCGCTGGCACATCACGTTATCGGCTTGGTTGAGGGATTATCTTTATATTCCCTTGGGCGGTAATCGTCATGGAGCCGTACGAACCTATTTTGCCTTGATGCTCACTATGCTTTTGGGCGGCCTTTGGCATGGCGCGAGCTGGACCTTTGTTGTATGGGGCGGATTGCATGGCCTGTATTTAGCAGGCGAGCGTTTGCTGAAAGCCCGTTTCGCGGCGTACAAACCCGGGCCATTCATGCTTTTTGCGCTCGGTTGTTTGACCTATTTGTTGATCAATATAACCTGGGTATTTTTCCGATCCAGCAGCTTCGAGCGTGCCGGCTCCATACTGCGCGGCATGTCGGGTTTGAACCGGGATGTGATGCCCATTTTGACGACCGCGCAAATTGCGATGCCGGCGCTTATTGTTTTGGGGATTTTGCTTTGTCATATCTGGATGCGGGAAAAGACGCTTGAAAGTGCGATCACCCGCGTACCCAATTGGATCACAGCAGCCGTTCTAGCGGTGATGTTGTTTGCCATCATTATTGCGCAAGGAACCGGTAATGCCTTTATCTATTTTCAATTTTAGTGAGGCCGGCGGTGTCTGAGCACATCAATGCATTAACACCAGGGTTTGCACGCTTGACCGCATCTGATCGACCCGGCGTGGCGCAACCCGTCCCGGAACGCGATATCCCGAATTTGCCCTGGCACACCATGATGCTGGCGGCCGGCGCGCTGGCTTTGGCGCTCACCGGCGCTTGGGAGTGGCATTGGCGCGCTTTTGGTGCGCAAGCCAGCTATGCCAATAGTGACAGCGCTTGGGCCGAACAACGGCGTCGAATTGATCAGGGCGAAGGCGACAAAACGGTGTTGATTGGTGCCTCGCGCGTCTTGTTTGATGTGCAACTTCCGCAATGGCAGCAAGCGACGGGCACGCGTCCGATCCAATTAGCTCTGCAAGGCACCTCCCCGCTGCCTGTGCTGGAAGATCTTGCCAAGGACGCTAATTTCACCGGACGCTTGCTGGTGGGTGTGGCACCCGACGTATTTTTTAGCGGCTTCGCGGCGCGCGGCAACGTCATCGATTACTACCACAAACAAGGCCCTTCTCAACGCGTTGGGCATTGGCTGTCACAGCGCCTTTTGGAGCCGTTTTTCGCTTTCTATGATCCAGATTTCGCGCTGGCGGCAGTCATTAACCGACAAGCATGGCCCGTACGTCAGGGAGTGCGCAGCTTGACACGCGTGCGCAAGCTCAGCGTTTCCGAGGCTGACCGCAATACCCACATGTGGCAAAAAGTTGAGACCGAGCCCAGCTATAAAGCGATGGCGCGCGGCATTTGGCTTGAGCGATTTGCCGCCCGCCCGCCGGATATGAACACGCCGGAGAAAGCCAAGCAGGTCATCGAATTACAAATTTCGCGTGCGGTTGCGGCCGTGGAAACGTTGCGCGCGCGCGGCGTACGGGTGCTTTTTCTGCGTGCGCCTAGCGACGGCGAATACTATGCGTTTGAAAACAAAGCGTTTCCCCGATTAAGTACCTGGGATGAGCTGTTACGACGCACCGCAGCGCCCGGAATTCACTTTGAAGACTATCCAGAGTTTAACGGTCTGTCCCTGCCTGAATGGTCGCACTTGTCCTCGGCAGATGCGGCCAAGTTCACACTTTTGCTTGCACCCATAGCAGAACAAGCTTTTCGTAACCTGGAAAAGCCGAACGCGACTAGATAAGGTAATCGTGGACATGCTCAATGACTTTTAGCGCTCACTTTTGCTTGTTGATGTCCGTCAAATTAGCAGGGGCTGCCGCAGCGATTTGCGCATGCGCTAAAAAGGCGTCAGCAGCGGCCTTGCCAAAGCGCGCGTAGCTGGCTTCAGAGGGGTGAAAGCCATCGGCCGCGAATGCTTCCGGGCGGGTTTCAAATTTGACCGGCAAAAAAAGCACCTGGGCGTGCTCGCCACAAAGTCTTTGCAACAGCTGATCCAGCATACGCGCACGCATGGCAAACACGGTTCGCAGCGGCTTTGGCAGCAGCGGAAATCCATGCACCGGCGGCAAACCACAAAACAGCACGACAGCATGCGGCGCCCGCGCGCGAATCAGCGCCAGCATCCTAGTCAAAGCCTTGTAGAAACGCACGCGGCGTGTCAGGCCACTAACATCATTCACGCCAATAGAAATTAGCACCCAATCCCAGCTTTGATCCGCAGGCACTTTTGGCCACAGCTGCGCTTCTAGCTGCGTTGATTCAATGCCAATTTTCCCCACCGCGTGCCAGGCCAAGTTCTGCGCTAACGCTTGTGCCATGGCACTAGCGCACTGCCCGCTTAAACCCAATGCGTGCTCGCTAGCGCCGACGCCTGCCACGATTGAGTCACCGAATATCAGCAGGCGTTTGTCAGCGGAAACAGCGCTCAGTGCATCCACGCTTGCCTGTGATCCGTCCGTCAGGGCAATGCCAAAATCCACACCCGCCGCACCGGCAAAACGCGGCGCGGTTTTGCGCACGCGCAGCGCCTGCGGTAAAACCCAAGGCAGCTTGCTCCAAAATCGCAGGCTTTGACGAAACGACATTGAGTCTCCGATTATGCGTACTAAAGATCAGCCCCGCGCCTGCGCGCAGCACTTGCGGCCCACTTCACTACACAAAACTGCTTTGAAATGAGCCGGACAAAAGATTTACAGCTAAGGCGTTATTGATAGCGTTGCGCTCAAGCTGAGTGCAAGTTTACGCTGCGCTTTTAAATTCCCATGCCGCATTCACTCGAACCCAAGCTCTGCGGTTTAATCTCCTGATCGGTTATTGCTAGTTTGGGTGCCGTTTTGATTTGAGCCGTCCACTTTTATTTTAGTTGCCAATGCGGCAAAGTTTGCAAGCACATAATTCTTAATAGTCTTGTTCCAGTGCAAAACATCGCTAAAAAAATCATCGGCAGCATAATAGTTGCGATATTTTTTATTGCCCTCCGGTGGCTCGCACGGCGTGGGTCGAATTCGGCTCGGCGGCGATGGTAACGCCAATTGACTCGGCAGCAGCAATTGCTTGTCAGACACCAACAACGCCAGCAACGTCTCCGTGTACTTCGCTCGGCAAAAACAAAGCTTTCCGGATAGGTCGGCCAACTGTGTTTTTTCGCCAGCTCGTAGCCATTTTCATAAGCCCAGTCGTTCCAAACGACGCTTTTGCTGTTAGCGCGGACTGTTAGCGCGGACACCCACCCCTGACGGACGAGCACGGACTGTCGACAAGCGCGGACGGACAAGCGAGTAGCAAGTATAAAATTTGCAGCCTTGCGAGCAAAAAAAGCGGCCCTGCGGCCGCTTTTTTGCGAAACATTTAAAGCTCTAGCTTACTTTGGCGTCATAGAACTCGCCGTTGAAAGCAAAGGGCGCTATTCGAAGCCATCAATGAACAGCGCCGCCGGGCAAGTGCCGCTGCCGATCGCGCAAATCGCTGGCGGAATCGTCGCGGTTAAGCGAGTACCTGCAGCGATGTTTGCGTTGTCGAAGGCAAATTGACTGAATGTCGGACCAGTGGCGGCTGACTGCACGCCGATGGTGGCGCCTACGCCATTGCTGGAGGCACCGGCGCCGGTCAACAGATAGATGTAGTCGAAGCTATTGCTGCCTTCATGAAAGACGATTGCCGCGCGGTTATTGTTGGTGCTCACCGAGCCATCACCCCGAATACGGCCACGCCATTCAATAAACCAAGAACGATTCGGGGCGGTGCCTTCAAGTTTGGTATAGATACCGGCATCGAGAGCTGAGCCACCGGCAGCACCATCCATACGCCAATCGTCCCACTGCAGAAACAGCGTTGGCGCCGCAGTTGGAAATATTGCCTGACCGGTGCCAGTGCCGACGACGGGTAGGGGCGCGTTAGCAAAGTCGATTGCGCCTGAGCTCGGGCGGAATTGCAGGTTGCCATTGCTGCTTGCGCGCAATGTCGTGCCGCCAGCTACGGCGGAGCTGTAAACCGAGAAATCAAAACCTGCCGGTACCACTAAATCGACCAGATCATCGTTGATTTGACTGCCCGCCAGCAGTACGCCGTCGTTTGGCAATGCCGCGCCAGTCGAAGCGTTGAAAACGTAGTTACTGCCCTGTGCCTGACCAACCGGAATGGTCACTGGTATCAGCAACGGTGATCCGACACCACTGTAAGTTAGGGTCAAGCTCAAGTTGATATTCGAGAAACAAACCAGTGTATTCGCAGTGCTAATCTCAAATGCGACACCGTTGCTGCGCGATTCACCGGGCGGAATATCAACATAGCTTCTGTTGGCCTGCGTGATGGTGACGTTTGGGGTGTTGGTGGACAACACCGCGCTGATGCCGGTGGCGGAAACATTGCCATCATTACGTACGTTGATAAACAAGCGGTTGCATTCGTTTGGTTCGATCAAGCCATTGCTCGTGGCAACTTGCGAGCTTGCGGCAACCAAATTGATTTGCGGGCTGGCAACGACGACATTGAACTGGCGCGTTTCCACCGCGCCGCAACTGTCAGCTACTTGGGCGCGAACATTGTAGGTGCCGATTGGGGTCGCCGCTGCGGTGCTCACACTGACCGTGCCATTGG